>JAENIX010000122.1 GCA_016844415.1 Actinomycetota bacterium
TACGTGGAGATCAAGTCCCGTTACCGGGACTGCATCCTGTTCTTCCGGATGGGCGACTTCTACGAGATGTTCTTCGAGGACGCCATCCGGGCCTCGCGCCTGCTGGATATCGCGCTCACCAGCCGGGACAAGGAGGCGAACATCCCCATGTGCGGGGTGCCGTACCACGCGCGCAACGCCTACCTCTCGAAACTTATCCGCCAGGGTTGCAAGGTCGCGATCTGCGAGCAGATGGAGGAGCCGGGGGGAAAGGGGCTGTTCCGCAGGGAGGTCACCGAGGTGGTCACCCCCGGCCTCGTATTCCACGACGAATGCCTCGACGCCCGCGGAAACAACTTCCTGGCCGCCGTTCGTTTCGTCCCCCCTTTCGCATACGCCGCTCTGGATGCCACCACCGGGGAGTTCTATTTCGAGGCGTGCGACGCGGAAGAAGCCTTGACGGACGCGCTGTTCCGCCTGGCGCCCGCGGAGTTCATCTCTGTAGACGGGGATGGAGACCCGCCGGGGCGCTTCCGGAGGGTCCTTGAGGGGAAACTGCACTCCCGGCTTTCCTCCGCGACGGTGGATGCGTTCGAAGCCGTGGAGCCGGAGGGGATGCCCGGACCGGGCCATCCCGCCAGGGACGTGGTCCGCGCCGCTCTCTGCTATCTACAACTGCACCAGCCCGCCGCGCTTTCCGAGATCACGCGCGTGCAGGAACGGGAAGGGCGCCGTTATCTCGCGATGGACGAGGCGGCGGTCCGCACGCTGGAGATCTTCTCAACGACATCGGGAGAGAGGCGGGGAAGCCTGCTGTGGGCAATGGACCGGACAAGGACGCCCATGGGAGCGAGGCTGCTGCGCGCGTGGCTCTCCGCGCCGTTGGTGGACACCGGGAAGATAGGGGAGCGGCACGACGCGGTCTCGGAATTCGCAGAGGCCACAGCGGCGCGGCAGGAGATCGGGAAATCGCTTTCCGGAATGGCCGACCTCGCCCGCCTGGGCTCCCGTCTTGCGCAGGACCGTTCGGGGCCCCGCGACATCGCCGCGCTCGCGGATACCCTCGACCTCCTGCCGGAAATCAGGTCGCAAATGGCCACGCTGCAGTCCCCTCTACTTCTGCGCGCCAGGGAAGGCATCGGAGGTCATGAAGCCGCCGTGGGGAAGATCAGGTCCACGCTGCGCGGCGAGCCGCCGGCGGGCTGGCGGGAGGGTGGGATCATCCGGGAGGGGTTCGATCCGAAGGTCGACGAGCTCGTTCACCTGCTGACGCACGGGAGGAACATGCTCGCGGAGATGGAGGAGCGGGAGCGGCGGCGCACGGGGATATCGAACCTCAAGATCAGGCACAACCGCGTGTTCGGGTACTACATCGAGATCTCGAAGTCCCACCTCGAGAAGGTACCTCCCGACTACGTCCGCAGGCAGACGCTGGTCAGCGCGGAGCGGTTCGTCACCCAGGAGCTTAATGACTTCGAGGCGAGGACCCTGCGTGCGGAGGAGGAGCGGAACGCCCGGGAGGAGGAGCTGTTCCTCGCCCTGCGAGAGGAGCTTAAAGTCTTCCTGCCCGGGATCACCGGGGCGTCGGAAGCGGTCGCGGAGATAGACGTCCTCCTTTCCTTCGCCGAGCTGGCGGTTTCCTCGGGGTACTGCCGCCCCATAGTAAACGGCGGCCGGGACATCGTCATCGAGAACGGGCGGCACCCCGTGGTCGAGCGCATCCTGGGCCGGCACGCCTTCGTGCCCAACGACTGCCGGCTCTCACCCGAAGGGTGCCGGATGGCGATCATAACGGGGCCGAACATGGCGGGGAAGTCGACGTACATCCGCCAGGTGGCCCTGATCGTCCTGCTGGCGCACGCGGGCTCGTTCGTGCCCGCCGAGAAGGCGGAGATAGGCGCCATCGACCGGATCTTCACCAGGATAGGCGCTTCCGACGACATCTCGCGCGGGGAGAGCACCTTCATGGTCGAGATGAGGGAGACCTCCCGGATACTCTCGGGGCTCACACCGCGGACGCTCGTCGTGCTGGACGAGGTGGGACGCGGCACCAGCACCTTCGACGGATTGAGCATCGCATGGGCCGTCGCCGAGCACCTCCACGATTCCCCGCACAGCCCGAAGGTGCTGTTCGCCACCCATTTCCACGAACTCACCGACATCGTGCAGACCTCGCCCAGGGCGCAGAACTTCCACGTGGCCGTGCGGGAATGGCAGGGGGACATCATCTTCCTGCGGAGGATCGACCCGGGGAGCGCCAGCAAGTCCTACGGGATACAGGTGGCGCGGCTGGCGGGCATCCCCGAGGGCGTGGTTGCGCGCGCCCGAGATATTTTGAAAAACCTGGAATCCGCCGAGTATAATGAATTCGGCATGCCGAGCATCGCCGGAAAGGGCGTTGCGGAAGGCGCTTCCGCCGCGCAGATAGAGATGTTCGGCGGCCGGCGCTCTCCTGAAGAGGAGGGCGTTCTCGAGGAGATCCGAAGGACGGACGCCGAGCGTCTTTCCCCGATGGACGCGCTCCTTCGGCTCGCGGAGTGGAAAGAGAGGATTATGAAGGGAAAACGGTGAGTCCTCCCTCGCGCTATTTCCTCGCGGCCTTCCTTGCCGCGTCGCTGCTGCTGGTCCCCCTTGTGCCGCATTCCTTCCCGGGAAACGTCGCCGTCTCCGGCATACGGTTCTGGACCAACGAGGAATACACGCGCGTCGCAGTCGACCTCGCGGACGAGGCGAAGTACGAGGCGAACTTCCTGCCGGCCGATGCGGGCAGGGGCCTTCCCCCGCGCATCTTCATCGATATAGAAGGGGCCGACATCAGGGAGGAAATCCTGAGAACCCCGGTCCAGGTGCGCAACGGCCTGCTGAAGATCGTACGGGCCGGCCGGTTCCGGAAAGGGGTTGTGCGCGTCGTGATCGACCTCGAGCGGGAAAGCGGCTACAGGGTCTTTTCCATGATGGACCCGTTCCGGATCATAGTGGACATCGACGGAAAAACTTCGCCGCCGCCATCCCCTTCAGGGGAAACCGCGTCTCCCGGGGAGCCAGTCCCTTCGACGGAGACCGGGAAGGGTACGCCGGAGGTGCCGGCGAAAACGGACACCTCTGAGAACGTGAAAGCGTCCATCCCCCAGCAGCCGCGCGGAAAAATACGCGTCATGCTGGACCCGGGGCACGGCGGGAAGGACCCTGGGGCGGTCGGCCCCAGCGGCCTGAAGGAGAAGGACGTCGTGCTGTCGATAGGAAGGATGGTCCGGGAACGGCTGGCCCGGGACGGGGCGTACGACGTGAGGATGACCCGCGACACGGACGTGTTCATCCCACTTGAAGAACGCACCGCGATGGCGAACCAGGCGAGGGCCGACATCTTCGTTTCGCTGCACATAAACGCCAGCCTGAACCGAAAGGCGGAGGGGATCTCCACTTACGTATTGAGCCGCGCGAGCGACCGCCATTCCCTTGAGCTTGCGGCGCGCGAGAACGGTGTTCCGGTTGCGAAGCTGTCCGCGATCAAGTTCATAATCGACGACCTTTCCACGTACGGGCGCAAGAAGGAGTCGCTGCGCCTCGCGAAAACGGTCAACGACGCCATCGTGAAAAACGTGAACGGGAGGTTCGGCGCGGTACAGGACCTCGGCCTCAAGCAGGCGCCGTTCTACGTCCTGGTGGGGGCCCGGATGACCGCCGTGCTCGTCGAGTCGTCGTTCATCACAAACCGGCGCGAAGAGGCCCGCCTGTACGACGAAAAGTACCTTTCAACAATCGCGGACAGCGTGGTCGAGGCTATCCGCTACTACGGGCAGAAGAGCGCGATTGCCCACGCGGACCTTTGAGAGAGACGGAATGTCCATCCCCTTTTTCCACATGGATCCCTCGCGGGGGGAACTCTCGGACCGCGAGTTCCTTGAGTACCTGAAGGCCTTTCTTTCGGAGACCCTGTCCGCCCTCAGAAAGGAACAGAGGGAATCCCTCTGCGACGGGAACGAAGCGTGCCGCCGGCATTCCGACGCCATGGACTCGATCCTCCGGGCGCTCCACGACAGGTCCCGCGGGAGGTTTCTGGCCTCGTCGCCGGACCTGAAGTACCGTCTCGCGGTAGTGGCGGTCGGCGGCTACGGCCGCAAGGAGCTTTGCCCGAAGTCCGATATCGATCTGCTGTTCCTGCATCCATACAAGATGGACCGGTACGTCGAGGAAATGACCGAGCGGATGTGTCCGCGATGGACGACTCGATCCGCACCTCGCTGCTGGACTACCGGATGATCGCGGGGAGCGAGCCGTTCTTCCGCGAGGCGGAAAAGGAGCTCGACAAGTTCCTGTTCTACACGGACGCCGACAAGTTCATCGAAAAGAAGATCGCGGAGATGCGGAACCGGCACGCGAAGTACGGCTCCACAGTCTACGTCCTCGAGCCCAACGTCAAGGAGGGCAGGGGAGGCCTTCGGGACCTGCACACCGCCTTCTGGACCGCCCGCGTCAAGTACAAGTGCGCCAGCCTGGTCGACCTCCGCAACAAGGGGGTCGTCTCCTCCCAGACCAGCCGCGCCATGCTGCACGTCATGTCCTGGCTGCTTCAGGTCCGCTACGAGCTGCATTCCCTGACGGGAAAGAAGACCGACGTCCTGACCTTCGAGGTCCAGGAGCAGATGGCCGAGCTTTTCGGTTACCGTACGCACGGCAAGCACTACGGTGTGGAGCGCTTCATGCGTTCCTACTACATGCACGCCCTGTCCGCCGCCCGCCTCGCAGATGAGCTCCTTGAGGAGGTAGACCGCTTCCTCCCGGAGGGTGGGCGAAAGCCGCTTTTCCCGTTCCGCCGCAAGAACGTGGGAGGGAGAGGAATCCTGTACCAGGGGAAGCTCAGCTTGAAGGACAGCGGCTCCTTCCTTAATGACCCGGTCGGCATCCTGGAATTTTTCCGCACCATGCAGAAGACGCACTCGGAGCTCTCGGTCCAGGCGAGGAAACAGATCCAGCGGGCGCTGCCGATGGCCGGGAAGGAGTTCCGGGACGACCCCCGGGCAGGCCAGCTTTTCCTTGAAATCCTCTCCGACCCGCATCGACTGCGGGGAACTCTCCTGGCGATGAACGAGTGCCGCTTCCTTGGCCGCTATTTTCCTGAATTCGCCCTCCTCTACAGCAAGGTGCAGCGCGACATCTACCATTTCTACACGGTGGACATCCACTCGATCCGCGCCGCAAGCGTCTTCACCGAAATGGAAAACGCCTCCGTGCGCACGAAGGAGGAAGATGAGTTCCTCGGCATCTACCGCTCGGTGCCGCGCCGAGACCTGCTGAATCTTGCGATCCTGCTCCACGACATCGGCAAGGGAAAGGGGCACGGACACTCGCAGATCGGTGCGGAGATCGTAGGCGGGATCGGCCCCCGGATGGGGCTTGAGAAAAGCGAGACGGCGGACCTGGTCTTCCTGGTGGAGAACCACCTGCTCATGGCTCACACCTCCCAGCGGCGGGACCTGCACGACATAGAGCTGATCCTGTGGTTCGCGGAAGCGGTGGGGAGCCCTCACCGGCTGGATCTTCTCTACCTGCTCACCTACGCGGACCTGCGGGAGGTGGGGCTGGAGGTCTGGACCCAGTGGAAGGCGATGCTTCTTGCGGAACTCTACGAGAAGGCGAAGAACGTGCTCGAGACCGGCAAGCTCAAGCGGGTCTACGAGGAACGCCCCCTGCAGAGGCGGGAACAGGTCCGGGAGATGCTGTCCGCCTTCCCCCGGAATGAAGTCGACAGGTACCTTTCCCGGTTCGACGACCGGTATTTCCTCGGGACGCCGGACGGCCGCTTCGCCGACCACCTCCGGCTCCTCACGGGGTTCAACGGAACCTCCCCGAAGATCGAGGTGGCGGACCATACGGAATCGGGCGCCTCGGAACTGATCATACTGTGGAACGACCAGAGAGGGCTGTTCGCCAAGATCGCGGGGACGCTTTC
>JAENIX010000123.1 GCA_016844415.1 Actinomycetota bacterium
GCGCGTACTTTTCCACCAAGACTCCCTCCCCGGCGGAGGGAGTCGGTCCCCCCGCGATCATGATGAACAGGGCCACGCCCGGCAGCCAGTGCGTCCGATACCGCATCTTCATCCTTCGCTCCCCGCCGATTTCCTGCGCTCCGAAAACCTCTTCAATGGATGACCACGAGGGGTGAAGCGGTTCACGCCGGTTTCCAGACCCGGGCCATCAGTCCGGTGAGGAAGACGGCCAGCCCCAGCCGCACACCCAGGATCGCGAAGCCGTTCCCCCCGATGACGACGAAGATGAGGATGTCCTCGATCACCGAGTGGCAGGTGGCGAGGAAGAGCCCCATGAGGAAGAGCTCCCGGGCGGGGAGCCCTTTCTGCTGCGCCACGCGGATGATGGATGATGATCCCCGCCCCGTAGGCGATGCCCAGAAAAATCCCGGTGAACAGGGGGATCGCCGCGTCCCGCGTGAGCCCCACCCCCCGCATCATCGGCTCCACGACGTTCCCCGCCCGGCGGAAGACGGGGAGGTACCGCAGCACCTCGAAGAGCGTCACCAGCGGGACGATGATGAGGATGAGCTTGGCGGAAAGCTTCAGGCCCCCCAGGAGGGCGGGAAGGAGAGCTTCCATCACGAAAGCCCCGGCAGCGCCATCGCCCAGGAAGCGGCGGTTTCCCAGAGGCTCCAGAGCCCCCGCAGCAGCAGGCCGGCCGCGCAGGCGACGACCAGCCGGCACAGGGTGAGGACCCCGCCGCGCGCGCCCGTGGTGGAGAGCACCCCGCCCTCGACGACGAGGTTGTGGGCGACCCCCATCATCAGGCCGCACTGCGTCACCTGGAAGGGGGTGAGGTGCAGGGGGACGATGACCGCGATCGCGGCGTACAGGTTCAGGAGAAACGCGGCGACGAAGGCGAAGGCCGCCTCTCCCGGAAGGCCGAAGATCCCCATCACCGGCGCAAAGACGTTCCCGAGCAGGTCAAGAACGGGCGTCCCTTTCAGCAGCGTGACCGCCACGTAGAGCGGGATCGACACCTTGATGATCTTGAGGGACGTCGCAAACCCCGCCGACAGGCCCGTGCGGATCCGCGTCGGGATGTCGGGGATCGACTCCTCGGCCGCCGCGCTCGTTCCGGGTTCGATCATCGGTTCTCCTCCGGAACGTACGATAGCACGGCTGGACGTAGGTCCCAAACCCTTAGAACCATTAGGACAAACACCGGTCGGAGAATCAGACAAACAGCGGCTTGCGTTTCGGACAGTAGCCGATACCGAAGGATGGCGGACAGGATTAGCGTGTTGGAAACGCGGGCAGGTTAAGGTCACGGCCATCGACCCTCTGGCTTCAATTCAGGCCGTCGAGGATCCCAAGGTAAAAAGCTTACTGAGGAAGATTGCGTTGAACAAGAGACGCGAAGAAAGAGGTACGAGTTCGCGAGGTCGGATACATAGACTTCATGATGCGGCGTCTGTTACCCGTCGTGGTCCCTGGAAATCCTGTCGAACTCGTGTGCGATGCGGATATACGCATCCAGCACGTTGGGGTCGAAATGCTCCGGCGATGTCCTCCCATCTCCTGCCGTGATGATCTTGTACGACTTATCGTGGTCGAACCCGGGTTTGTACGGTCTTTCACTCCTTAATGCGTCGTATTGATCGACGAGCATGACGATCCTCCCCTCGATCGGGATCTCTTCCCCTTTCAGACCCCGAGGATACCCCCGGCCGTCCATCCTTTCGTGGTGATTCATGGCGATGGAACCCGCCATGGGCATCCCCGGGTAGGAAGAGCCTGCGAGCATTTTTTCACCGATAACCGTATGCGTTTTGATGACTTCGAACTCTTCCGGGGTGAGGGGTCCTTGCTTCAAGAGGATGTTGTCCGTTATCGCGACTTTTCCTATATCGTGAAGAATGCTTGCGAAAGAGATCGATTCGACAAACTCCGCCGGCATGTTCAGGGCCGCGGAAATCCTTTGCGAATACAAGCCGATCCGCTTGATATGCTTCCCCGTATCCGTATCCCTGTACTCGGCCACTCCTGCGAGGCGCTCGACGATCTCCCTGCTTGCGGATTTCACCAGCGTCAGCGCATCACTCAGTTCCCTGGTTCTGTCTGCCACGGATTTTTCAAGCGTACCGGTGTAGTCTTTTTCAAGCTGCTTGAGCCTGTAATGATCGATCGCTTTTTTTACCGAATGGGCGAGATATTCGGGCTTGAAGGGTTTCAATAAAAAATCGGATGCGCCTTTACGGATCGCGTCGATTGTCATATCCAGTTCCGCATGCGCGGTCATCATGATTACAGGGATATCGGAATGGGATGAACGTACTATTTCCAGGAATTGAAGGCCGCTTACCTCCGGCATCATGATGTCCGTCAATATCACACGAACGTTATTCTCTTGCAGCTTCACCGCCGCATCCGTGGCGTTCCCGTAGGAGAACACCACATACCCGAATGCGCTCAATAACCTGGAGGTCGATTCCAAAACGGAAGGGTCGTCGTCCACCACAAGAATTGCGCTTTTTTCATCCTGGTTCATTTTTCGTGTCCCCTCCACGAATCATTGCGTATCCAGCACCTCCCTTATCTTCCTTGCCAGGATGGTCGGGCCGAATGGCTTCTGCAGAAACGGCATGCCGGCGATCAACACAAAGGAATCGTGGATCGCGTTGATGGCATAGCCGCTCATGAAGATCACCTTGAGGTTCGGGTTTGCCTTGTGCATCTCTTTGAACGCTTCCATGCCCCCCTTCCGCGGCATGACCACGTCCAGCACGGCGAGAGCAATCTCCTTATTCTGACGGAATAGCTCGATCGCCTCCTCCCCGTTACTGGCGACAAGAACGGTATATCCAAGCTCCTTCAACGTCCGCTCGACAAGAGCCCGGATGGCTTCCTCGTCTTCCGCCAGGAGGATCGTCTCCATTCCCCCACGCAGAATTTCTTCCCTGCGTTTTTCCGGGACGGCATCCGGTTGCGCCTCGATGGCGGGGAAATACACCTTGAATGCCGTTCCCTTCCCCGGTTCGCTGTAGAGGTGGATGAATCCACCGTGCTGCTTGACGATTCCGTACACCATCGCAAGTCCCAGGCCCGTCCCCTTGTCCGGTCTCTTCGTGGTGAAGAACGGATCGAACACCCGCTCGCGGGTCTTCTCATCCATCCCGACCCCCGTGTCGGAAACCGTCAGCAGGGCGTATCTCCCCGTCCTCATGTACGCGTTGTGGCGGACGTACTCCTCCTCCAGAACCACGTCCTCGGTTTCGACCGTAAGCCGCCCGCCTTCCGGCATCGCATCCCTGGAGTTCAGGCAAAGGTTCATGACCACCTGTTCGATCTGTCCGCGATCGACATGGATGGTCGGAATGTTATTTTCCAGAGATGTCTTTACCTCGATATGTTCGCCCACCACTTTGCCGATAAGCTTCATCAGATCCGCAACCAGGGTGCTCACGTTCAAATTGACAGGCTCCATGAACTGGCGACGGGCGAAGGTCAGTAGCTGCCGCGTCAATGTGGCCGCCCGTTCCGCGCAACGCAGGATCTCGTCCAGATCGTGCAACGCCTGCTCGTCTCCCGCCATCCTCATGCGCAAGAGTTCCCCGAATCCGATAATCCCCGTCAGGGAATTGTTGAAATCGTGAGCGATGCCGCCAGCCAGAGTTCCCACGGACTCCATCTTCTGGGAAACCCGGAGCTGCTTCTCCAACTCGGTCTTTTCCGTCACGTCATGGACCATCGACAGAACCCCGCTGACGTTTCCCGACGCGTCACGCAGCAACGCGTTGAACCATTCGCAGGTGATGATCGTTCCGTCCTTCCGGACGTTGGCGTTCAACGAGTAATTCAGCTCTTCACCCTAGAGCAGCCTCAACCATATGAGTTCGACATGAGGCCGCTCCTTCACGGGAACGATGAATTTGTAGGCATGCTCCCCGATCACTTCGTTCGCCTTCCACCCGAAGATCCGCTCCGCCGCCGGGTTCCACTCCAGGACGCCGAACCCCCTGTCCCACACGATGCAGGCAAGCGGCATCTGGGTAACGTGGAACGCCAGGCGCTGGTTGGCGTCACGTAGCGACTCGATCTGGCGGGCGTTTATGACGGCGATCGAACATTGCTGGGTAAACATCCCCAACCGGACGACTTCCTCGTCGCCGAAAGCCCCTTCGCGATCGCTGTAGACGTTCAGGACCCCGATCACTTCCCCCTCCCCGGATTTCAGGGGAAAAGCCGCCATGGAAAGGTATCCATGCCCGATCGCATTTTCGCGCCATGGGCCGAAAAGGGGACTCTCACGGAGACTCTGGATCACATAGGACTGGCCCGTCTTGATGGCGATCCCCGTGGGACCCTTTCCTTCGGGAGAGTCATCCCACCGGACATCGATATTTTCCGGATATCCGGCGGTGAATCCCTTGTACGCGATCGGCCGAACGATATGGTCGGGATCCGGCT
>JAENIX010000124.1 GCA_016844415.1 Actinomycetota bacterium
CCCGCGTTGTTCCCGCCGGCTGAACGCACGATCGTGTCGGCGAACTCCGAATAGATGTCGACGATCTTTCCCTTACCCTCGTCGCCCCATTGGGCGCCGACGACAATTATGCTTTTCAAGAATCCCTCTTTTCAGAACGTCAGGTATTTGGCCGAGGTGATGTTGGGAATCTTGCCCAGCTGCTTGAGCACGGGCTCGGGCACCGGGTTGTCGACGCTTATCAGCGACACGGCGGTTCCGCCGACTTCCATGCGGCCAAGTTGCAGCCCGGCGATATTGATCCCCTTCTCCCCCAGGAACGTGCCGACCCTACCAACCACGCCCGGGACGTCCTGGTTCTGAAGCATCAGGATGCCTCCGGTCAGCTCCGCCTCGATCGTGAAGCGGTTGATCTTCACAACCCGGGGCGCCGTCCCGTAGACGGTCCCGGACACGGAGGATTCCCCCTTGTCAGTCACGACCACGACGCGCACGAGGCTCGCATAGTCCTCGGCGCGCCCGATCTTCGTCTCCGTGACCTTGACCCCACGCTCCTCGGCCACCATGCGGGCATTGACGAGGTTGACCTCTTCGGTCTGGTACTGGAGCAACCCTTTTAGGATCGAAATGGTCACCGGGGCCGTGGCGAGCTTGCCGACCTCCCCGATGTACTCCACCTTGAGTTCCTTCAGGGGCTCATCGAGCATCTGGCCATGGAAGGCGCCGAGCTTCTCCCCCAGTTCGAGGTAAGGCTTGAGGATCGGCAGGAGCTCCGCCGAGACCGACGGGAAGTTGACGGAATTGCGGATCGTCCCCTTCTTCAGGAAGTCGCAGATCTGCTCGGCGATCAGTACCGCCACCTTTTCCTGCGCCTCAGTGGTCGATGCGCCGAGGTGAGGGGTGAGGATGACGTTCGGATGCTTGAAATACGGCGTATCGGTCGGCGGAGGCTCAACGGGATAAACGTCGAGCGCCGCTCCCCGGATCTTGCCGGACTCGAGCGCCGCCTGGAGGTCGGCCTCGACGATAAGGGCTCCCCGCGCGCAGTTGATGAGGCATACCCCATCCTTCATCTTCGCGATGGTGGCGGCGTTCACCATGCCCTTGGTCTCCGGCGTGAGAGGCGTATGGAAGGTGATGAAATCGGAACGTCTGAAGATCTCGTCGAGTGCGACGTACTCCACCCCGAGACGCGCCATGTCATCCTTCGACACGTAAGGGTCGTAACCCAGAACCACCATCTTCAGCCCAAGGCCCCGCTCGGCGACGATCTTCCCGATATTCCCCAGACCGACCACTCCGAGGACCTTGTCGGTGATCTCCGTCCCCATGAACTTGTTCTTCTCCCATTTCCCTTCCTTCATGGAAGCGGTGGCCTGCGGGATCTGGCGGGCGAGGGCCATCATCATGGAAATGGCGTGCTCGGCCGTGGTCACGGTGTTTCCACCGGGGGTGTTCATCACCACCACGCCCCTCTTCGTCGCCGCCGCCTTGTCGATGTTGTCGGTGCCGCTGCCCGCCCGGCCGATCACCTTCGTGCGGGAGACCTTGTCGAAAACCGCGGCTGTCGCCTTCGTGGCGCCCCGGACCACAACGCCGTCGTAATTGTCGATGACGGCGGCAAGTTCCTCCGGCGTCATCTTCCCCTTTATGTCGACCTCTATCCCTTCCTTCTGGAAAACGTCGATGCCTACCTTCTGCAGGTTATCCAGGGCGAGCACTTTCATGGCTTAACTCCCTTCCGCTGTATGGTGATGCTCCGGTTGGCAAAAGCAAAGGAATGTCTACCAAAGACGACCGGAAAAGTCAATGCGGCCACGAAAACAGGGACGACCACGAGAACCTAAGAACAGGGACGTTCCTAAGAACTCCTTAACAACACCAAGCCTGTCCTCGGGTACACTCCTACAAAATTGCACCTGATAACCGTTTCAACTTTTTAAGGCTGTCCTGGTACAACAACCAGGTCCGTTCCCGTTCAGAGTTCTTAGGAACGTCCCTGTTCTTAGGTTCGACCGTCCTAAAAAAATGGGCAGGGGGATTGTGTCCCCCTGCCCAGGACGCCGAAGCCCTTGTGGGGCGGGCGCTTATTCCCTTTTATTCAGATGTTACTTCTTGTCGGCCGGTTTCGCGGGCGCTGCGGGCTTCGCGGGCTCTGCCTTCGCGGGCGCTGCGGGCTTCGCGGCCTCTGCCTTCTTCTCGTCCTTCTTCGGAGCCGGAGCGGCCTTCTTCGCCGCCACGAGCTTGGAGGCGGTACCGTCGGAGAAGGTCACCGTGACCTTGTCGCCTGCCTTGAACCCGTCGAGCTTCACCTTTTCGCCGGCCTTCAGCGCGAACGTCTCCTTCTTCCCCTTTACCGAGAACGTGCCGGCCTTGGCGTCCAGGGCTTCGATCGTGCCCGTGATGACCTTCGGCTTCGCCTTCTTGACCGCTTCCTTCTTCGCGGGCTCGGCCTTCTTCGCCGGTTCGGCCTTCTTTGCAGGCTCAGCCTTCGCGGGCGCGGGCGCCGGGGCTGCCTTCTTCTCATCGGCGGCAACCGCCATGGTCGCCAGCGACAGTGCGAACGCCACTGCCACGAACAGTGCGAGCATTTTCTTCATCTTCATTCCTCCCCTGTGGAAAGATTATTATATTGCGTATCTAACATATATCCAAGATTGATGCCAATTAGACCAGACCGTTATTCTCCTGGTAAAACATGGCTTTACGCAACTAACGCGCGTAGGCCCGCAAGGCAATCTTGCCCATATGGGCGCAAGTATCCCCAAATGGGGAATATTCAGGGAGGGATAATACCGAACTTCTTCAGGCGGTAAATATAGGTCTTGTAGCTCATGCGGAGAAGCTCGGCGCCCCTGGTGTTCACCCCCCCGGACATCTCCACGGCCTGGCGCAGCAGGCTCTCCTCCATCTTCTCGAAATCGATCCCCTTCGAAGGAAGCTCATACTCGTGGGACGCGGACGGTCCCGTGGGGGACGGTTCTATTTCTCCCTTCACTTCGGGGGGCAGTTCCTCGGGCGTGATCTTTCCTTCCTCGGCAAGGACCACCGCCCGTTCGATCACCGAAGAAAGCTCCCTTATGTTCCCCGGCCATGGGTAGCACATCATTACGCGCATGGATTCCTTCGTGATCTCCGTTACGGGCGGGACCCCCTTTTCACCGTGCCGGGAGAGAAAATGCTCGGCGAGCGCCGGGATATCCGAGATCCGCTCCCGCAGGGGAGGCAAGGTCACCTTCAGTATGTTAAGGCGGTAGAAAAGATCGGCACCGAACCTTCCGGTCTTTACCGCATCTTCCAGATCCCGGTTCGTCGCCGCGATGATCCGGACGTTTACCGTTATGTTCTCCTTGCCGCCCAGCCGGCGGATCTCCCGGTCCTGAAGCGCGCGGAGAAGCTTCGCCTGGATTTCACGCTTCACCTCGCTGATCTCGTCGAGGAAGAGCGTACCTCCCTCTGCGGCCTCGAAGAGGCCGATCTCCCTGCGGTGTGCTCCGGTAAACGCCCCGCGCTCATGTCCGAAAAGCTCGCTCTCGATCAGGCTTTCCGGCAGCGACGCGCAATTCACCGCCAGGAAGGGGGCCTGGACCCGTCCGCTCAGCGCGTGGATGTTCCGGGCGATCACCTCCTTGCCCGTGCCGCTCTCCCCCCGCAGAAGCACAGTGGCTTCGCTCTTGGCGATCCGCGGAAGGATCCGCTTGATCTCCCGGATGCCGGTGGTATCGCCGATGATGGCGGGAGCCCCCGGAAACAGCCTCTCCGAGAGGACGCGGTGCGATTCACGCAGGCGAAGCGTCTCGATCGCGCGCTCTATTATGATGAGGAGTCGGGCACGGTCGACCGGCTTTTCGAAATAGTAGTAGGCCCCCTTCTTGATCGCGTCGACGGCGGTCTGGATCGTCCCGTAAGCGCTTGTGAGAAGAATCGGTATCGCCGGGTTCCTGGCGTGGACCGCATCGATCAGCTCAACTCCGGTCATGCCCGGCATCACCAGGTCGGTCAGCACAAGATCGACCGGCTCCCGCTCGAGGGCGCGCAGGGCATCCGGGCCGCTCCCCGCAAGGATCGGAGTGTACCCCTCGCTTTTCAGGATCGAGCCGAGGATCTCCCGCTGGTTCTGCTCGTCGTCGACGACCAGTATGGTTCCCTTCACGCTCTCACCCCGAA
>JAENIX010000125.1 GCA_016844415.1 Actinomycetota bacterium
CGGCGGGGTGACCCCGAGGCGACGGGAAAGGATCGCTTCCCAGGCAAGCCCCATCGCAACCGCTTCCCCGTGAAGAAGGTTTCCGTACCCGGCCGCCCGTTCCATTGCGTGCCCGATGGTGTGCCCCAGGTTCAGAACGCGCCGCACGGATGATTCTCTTTCGTCCTTCATCACGATGGACGCCTTGAATGCGACGGCCCGCCGGATGACGTCATGCCATTCCCGCCCGGACATCGACTTCCACCGTCCGCCGATCGAGCAGAGCATATCCCACAGCACCGCGTCGCCTGCAAGGCCGCACTTGACCACTTCCGCCATGCCCGCCCGCAATTCCCGATCATCCAGGGTGCGCAAGAATCCGTGGTCGATGAACACGGCGCGCGGCTGATGGAACGCCCCGACGAGGTTCTTGCCCTCAGGGAGGTTGAACCCCGTCTTTCCACCCACGCTGCTGTCCACCTGGGCAAGGAGCGTGGTCGGTATCTGGATGCAGGGGATGCCGCGCATGAAGGTCGCCGCGGCGAAACCGGCGAGGTCCCCCACCACCCCGCCGCCGAAAGCGACCACCAGCGCTTCGCGGTCCGCATTCTCCCTGGCGAGGAAGGCGTAGATCCCCAGGACCGTCTGCCAGTTCTTCGTCTCCTCCCCCGTGGCGATCACATGGACATGATGGGGAATGCCTGCCAGCCAGAGCCGGATGTCCTCCCCGTATATGGAGGCGACGTTCCGGTCAGTGACTACGAACACCTGTCCGCCCGGATGGACACGCCAGATCCATTCCTGGAATAGGGGGTAGATGCCTTCGCCGAAGAAGATGTCGTACGTCCGGTCGCCCAATTCCACGTTGAGCGGATTGAAGGTCACCCGTTTTCCGCTTTCCGCGGCGGACGGTCGGAGTGTACGAGCAGATCGATGATCCCTTCGGCCACATCCGACACGGAGCGTCCGTCCGTCGCCACGGTGAAATCGGCCAGCCGGTACGCCGGGCGGCGTTTTTCAATCATGTCGCGCATTTTCTCGCCTTCGCCGGGAAGCAATGGGCGGGAGCGGTCCCCCGTGAGCCGCTCGAGGACCGATTCGCAGGAAACGTCGAGGAAAAAGACCGGGCCGTACGCGGAAAGCGCCCGCCGGTTCCCTTCGTCGAGATACGCCCCTCCCCCGGCCGCCACCACCCGCCCCGGCACCGAAACGGCATCCCGGACCGCCGCCTTCTCCATCTCGCGGAACTCCCCTTCCCCGAAAGAAACGAAAACCTCCCTGATGCTCCTCCCGGCGTTTTTCTCGATCGTTTCGTCCACGTCGACGAATTCGGCACCGAGGCGCGTTGCGAGAATCTTCCCCACCGAACTCTTCCCGGCCCCCATGAACCCTATGAGCACCGCCTCCCTGGAACCCTTTTCCGGGCGCCTCATTTAGTGCACCGTCTCGCAAATATCTTGGCATTCGAGCGCCGCTGCACCCGCTCCAGCTTCGTTGCGCTTCTTCACCATACTTAACAGTATGCCTCAGTCGCGCGCCTTGCCGGCGCGGCGCATCGACGCTCTCGGTGCTTCAAGCTATTTGCGAGGCGGTACACTGGCGCCTATCCCCCGCAGGTAGCCTGCATAATTATATTTTAACTCCCGCATCGAATCGCCGCCGAATTTTTCCAGGAAGGCATCCGCGAGGACGGCCGCCACCATCGCCTCGACGACCACCGAACATGCCGGCACGGCGCAGACGTCGCTTCGTTCCCGGTGTGCCCGGTCCGGCTTCCACGTGCCTATCGATACAGTGCGCAAAGGCCGCGACTGGGTCGGTATCGGCTTCATCGCGGCGTGCACAATCACCGGCTCCCCGTTGCTCATCCCGCCTTCCAACCCCCCTCCCCGGTTGGTCTTCCTGTGGAACGGGAGAGATATCCTTCCTTTTCGGGACGCGTCCTTCCCGCCGCCGGTGAAGATTTCATCGTGCACCATGCTCCCCGGAAGCGCGGACAGCGCGAAACCGCCTCCGATTTCCACCCCTTTGACGGCCGGGACGCTCATCACCGCGCCCGAGAGCCGGGCATCCAGCCGGCGGTCCCAGGAGGAGAATGAACCGAGCCCCGGCGGGACTCCCGTGGCAATCGTCTCCACGGTCCCCCCCGCGGAAGTACCCGATTTCCTCGCCCTGTCTATCAGCCGTATCGCGCGCGCTTCCGCGCCCGGGTCGGCCATCCGAAGAACGCTCTTTTCCGAGCGGACGGCGCTGTCCCAGTTTCCCCGTGCCTCTTCGGAGACGCGGACGTTACCGATGGAGAGAACCTGGCCCGCTATTTCCACGTCCATCTCGCGGAGGAAGATGCGCGCCAGCGAGGCGGCGGCGACGCGCGCGGCGGTCTCCCTTGCGCTTGCCCGCTCCAGGACGTTGCGGACATCCTTGTGGCCGTATTTCAGGACCCCCGCAAGATCGGCATGTCCCGGCCGTGCGGTCAGGAGAGGGGGAACCCCCTTGCCATCCCCGTCCTGGGCCATCTTCTCCCGCCAGTTCGCCCAATCACGGTTCCGGATGAGAAGCGCGACGGGGCTACCGAGAGTCCGGCCAAAGCGTAATCCCGACAGAATCTCCACTTCGTCCCGTTCGATCTTCATCCTGTCCCCGCGGCCGTGGCCCGCCTGCCGACGTGCAAGCTCCGCGTTGATGTCCTCCGCGCGTACGGAAAGCCCCGAGGGCAGCCCCTCGACGACGGCCACCAGCGCCGGTCCGTGCGTCTCGCCTGCTGTGTGAAAGGTAAAACGGCCTATGACGGCGCCCTCCTAAAAAAAATCGGAGCACCCGGTCCCCATTAGACCAGGTGCTCCGGCCGGTTCCCGCCTGTGCCCTGTCAGGACGCCTTCGCCTGCGCTGGCTCCTGCTTCAGGATCTTCGGCGTTATGAAAATCAGCAGCTCGCGGTTGGTCGCCTGGTTCGTCTCACGCTTGAAGAAAAACCCCAGTATCGGGACTTTGGAAAGCCAGGGAACGGCTGACTGGGTCTCCTTCCTGGTGATCTGGAGGATGCCGCCGATCACTGCCGTCTCCCCGTCCCGAACCAGCACCTCGGTGGTCGCCTTCTTCTTGTTGATGGCCGGCTGCCCGCTCGCTCCGACCTCACCCTGCGAGTCGTTCTTCGCCTCCAGCTTCATTATTATGCCCCCATCGGGGGTAATTTGCGGCGTCACCTTCAGGCTCAAGGTCGCATCAACGAACTGGGTATTCGTGCCGGAGGCGGAGACCGTGGAGTACGGAATCTGCGTCCCCTGCTCGATGACCGCTTCCTTGTTGTGGATGGTGATGATCTTCGGAGAGGAGATCACCCTTCCCTTATTGGAGGCTTCCAGGGCCGACAGCGAAAGGTCAAGCCGCAGGTTGTCCCTCAGGATGCCGAAGCTGATGCCGCCCCCGGCGCCGAGCCCGACCGAGGCGGGAAGGTTAACCATGAAGTTGGGGGGCGGGAGAGCCGAGCCAAGGTTGGTGATGGGCTGGCCGGGTATGGAGGACCCGGTGGTGTCCTGGATTCCCGTTATCCCCACTTGCGTCGTGCCCCCCTTGGTGTAAAAGGAGCCGCCCCACTGCACGCCAAGCTCGCGCGAGAACGAGGTGTCGACCTCGACGATCCTCGCCTCGATCAGCACCTGGGGGGTGGCGGTGTCGAGCCTGGCGATCAGCGACCTGGCCTCCGCTATGTTTTTTGGCAGATCTCGGATCACGATCGTGTTGGTCCGATCGTCGATCTGGACTTTCCCCCCTTCGGACAGCAGATCCTTTATTTTCACCAGAAAATCCGAGGCTTTCGTGTAGCTTATCGGAATGGTTTCCGTGACCGACTCCAGGGTGGCCTTCAGTTTTTCAACTTCCTTCCGGGTGTCGAGCCGTGTTCTCTCCTCCGTCCGCAATGTGGCCAGCGGGGCGATGCGGACCACGTTGCCTTCCAGCGTCGCGCCGAGCGACTTCGACTGGAGAACCAGATCCAGCGCCTGGTCCCAGGGAACGTTGACGAGGCGGAGGGTGACCTTCCCCTTGACGTCGTCGTAAGTTATTATGTTGAGGTTGCTCACTTCCGCGATGATCCGGAAGACGTTCTGCACGTCCGCGTCCTTGAAGTCCAACGAAATGCGCGTCCCCGAGTATT
>JAENIX010000126.1 GCA_016844415.1 Actinomycetota bacterium
GAGCATTTTTTCTATCGTGCCCGCGAGGTGGTTCCCCTCCTCCCTCCACTTGAGGAAGTCGAGGTGGCGCAGCGCGAAGAACGCCGTCTCCACCGAGGAGAAGAATGCGGATGCGGCGAAAAGGAAGGGCAGCAGCAGTAGTTTCATGGGAAGGATGAAAAGTGGGAGAACCCGCGCGGAAGCCCGGTGCCCGTAAGCCATGAACCGTCGGCCCTGTGCACCCGGACGCCTCCATTTCCGTTCACGACGCCGATTGGGAAAGCCCCCGCGGGGAATTTCCGCGAGGCCCGGAGGAAGGCGTCGTGCCTGTGCGGGCGCACGGCCATCAACAGTTCGTAATCCTCCCCGCCGGCGAGAAAGGCGGCCATGGGGTCCTCCCCCAGCTCCTTGGCGGCTTTACGGAACCCCGGCGATAGCCGGAACGCCTTCTCGTTCAGGATAGCGCCCATTCCTCCGGGCGCAAGCAGGTGGGAGAGGTCGGGAAGCAGGCCGTCGGAGAGATCGATCCATCCATCCGGATGGTTTGCGCGGACGCCCGCCGGAGAGAAGTCTTAAGCCCAGGCGGGACCAGCCGGGCTCGCCCGTGACGAAGAGGATGTCGCCTGGCTTTGCGCCCGTTCGCGTGATAGCCCTGCCCGCCCGGACCTTCCCCATGACGGTGATCGACAGCACGATCTTCTCCCCGAGGCATGTGTCTCCGCCCATCAGGCGGATACCCGACGGGCGTGCGGCCCTGGCCATCCCGCGGAAGATGCCCTCGAGGAGTTTTACGGTAGCATGGGGTGGCGCGGCCAGCGCCACCAGGTAGCAGACGGGCGAGGCGCCCATGGCTGCGAGGTCGGAAAGGTTGGCCGAGAGCGCCCGCCAGCCCAACTCTTCAGGAAGGAAATACCGCAGATCGAAATGGGTACCTTCCACGAGGAGATCTGTCGAGAGAACCACCTTCCCCGCCGGCGACGGCAGGACGGCGGCGTCGTCCCCGATGCCGATCTCTCCCGCGCGGACCGGACCGCCGAACCTGCGCTTTACCCTGTCGATAAACCCGAACTCCCCGATGTCCCGCAGGGACCCCGGAGAAGGGCCGCCTCGTTTCACTTCTTCTTCCGGCCTCCTGCCGGCGCGCGGCGTTTCCCCGATTCCGCGTGGCCCATTCCGCGGTCCGCCAGCCGGAAGGGGTTCTTCCGCAGCGCTTTCGCCACGACATCGTCCATGCTGCTGACCATGTCGAAGGTGAACTGCCGCGCTTCGTGCTTCGGGATCTCCTCGAGGTCCTTCCGGTTCTGCTCGGGGACGATAATCTCCGTGATGCCGGCACGCAGGGCGGCCAGGGCCTTCTCCTTCAGTCCGCCTATCGGCAGGACGCGCCCCCGCAGGGTGATCTCGCCGGTCATCGCCACGTCGCGCCGGACGGGGATGCCCGTGAGCGACGAGATCAGCGCCGCCGCTATCGTGATGCCCGCGGAGGGGCCGTCCTTGGGTATCCCCCCGGCCGGCACATGTATATGGATATCGTATTTGGAGTGGAAGTCCTTCGCCAGCCCCATGCGCGAGGCCCGCGATCGCGTGTAGGTGATCGCGGCGTGGGCGCTCTCCTTCATGACTTCCCCCAGGTGTCCGGTTATCGTGACCCCCCCTTTCCCCTTGACGAGCGACACCTCGATGAAGAGGATGTCGCCGCCGGTGGGCGTCCAGGCGAGGCCAGTCGCCACTCCGACCTCATCCTTCTCACCTTCCGTCTCCGGGAGGAACTTGTGCACTCCAAGGTATTTCGAGAGGTTCTTCGGAGTGACCGAAAACGGTCCCTTCTCCCCCTCCGCGATCTTCCGCGCCGTCTTGCGGCAGATCTGCGATATCTCCCGCTCCAGGTTCCGCAGGCCAGCCTCCCGCGTGTACTGGTGGATGATCGCGAGGATCGCCTTGTCGGTGATCCTGAGCCGGCTTTCCTTGATCCCGTTCTCCTCCATCTGCCGGGGGATCAGGAACCGCTTCGCGATGGCCAGCTTGTCTACGTCGGTGTACCCCGACAGGTGGATGATCTCCATCCGGTCCTTCAAGGCCGGCGGGACCGGGTCGATGATGTTGGCGGTGCCGATGAACAGAACCTTCGACAGGTCGAACGGCACGTTGAGGTAGTTGTCGCTGAAAGCGAAGTTCTGCTCCGGATCGAGCACCTCCAGCAGGGCCGCGGAGGGATCCCCCCGGAAATCGGCCCCCAGCTTGTCTATCTCGTCCAGCATGAACACGGGGTTTCTCATGCCCGCCTGCTTCATCCCCTGTATGATCCTTCCGGGAAGCGCGCCCACGTAGGTCCGGCGGTGCCCGCGGATCTCGGCCTCGTCCCGGATGCCTCCAAGCGACATCCTGATGAACTTGCGGCCCATCGATCTCGCTATCGACTTGCCAAGCGAGGTCTTGCCGACGCCGGGCGGCCCCACGAAGCAGAGGATCGGCCCCTTCATCTTCTCCTTGAGCTTGCGGACGGCCAGGTATTCCAGTATCCGCTCCTTTACCTTCTCGAGGTCGTGGTGGTCCTCGTCCAGTATCTTCTTCGCCTTGGAGATGTGTATGTTGTCCTTCGTCTCCTTCTTCCAGGGAAGCTCCACCATCCAGTCGAGGTAGGTGCGCACGACCGATGACTCGGCCGAGTCCGGGTGCATCCCCTCGAGGCGGCGAAGCTGCTTGTCCGCCTCCTTCTGCACCTCTTCCGGCATCCCCGCTTCCTTGACCTTCCCGCGCAGGTCGTCGATCTCCTCCGCCTTGCCGTCGAGGTCGCCAAGCTCCGTCTTTATCGCCTTGAGCTGCTCGCGGAGGAAGTACTCCCGCTGGCTCTTGGACATCTCCTCCTTGGCCTGGTTCTGGATCTTGGCCTGCATGTCGGCGAGCTGAAGCTCCCGCGAAAGCAGGTTGTTCACCAGCGTCAGGCGGGCCACGGGATCGGCCTCTTCCAGTACCCCCTGCGCCTCCTCGATCTTGAGCCGCAGGTTGGAGGCGACAAGATCCGCCAGCACGCCGGGGTTGCTGATGTTCTCCGTGACCATAAGGATCTCGACCGGCATGTTCTTGAGGGAGAGGATCTTCTCGATCTTCTCGCGGGAGGCGCGCATCAGCGCCTCCACTTCGAGCGGTCCTTCCTTGACGGGAGGTTCGACGATCCGGTCGATGCGGACACGGACCGAGGGGCGGGACTCCAGGAACTCGACGATCCTCCCCTTGACGACTCCCTGGATGAGGATCTTGAGGCGTCCGTCCGGAAGCTTCAACATCCGCATGATCATCGCGACGGTGCCGGTGCGGTAGAGGTCCTCCACCTTCGGCTCCTCGACGGAGGGGTCCTTCTGCGTCGCAAGGAAGATGTGACGGTCCCGCGACAGCGCCTCCTCCACGGCCGCGATCGACCCCTCCCGCCCGACGAAGAGCGGCAGAGTCATGTAGGGGAAGATGACGATGTCCCGCACCGGAAGCAGGGGCAGGACGGACGGGATCTCCGGGGCCGTTTCCTTCGGCCCGTCCTCTTCCCGCTTCTCGGGCAACGGAGCGTGCTCCCCTTCAGGTTGCGCGGCTGGCCGTATTTCCGGCTCTTCAGGCCTGGTCGGTTCGTCCGCCATGTCTGTCACTCCCTTTCCGTATTCTCACTATTCCTCTTCCGAGACGATCGGAACCCGCCGGTCCCGCCCCCGCCGTTCCATGATCTTGGGCAGGAACAGCGTCAGAACGCCTTCCTTCAGGACAGCCGTCATCCGGGCGAGGTTCACGGAGCCGCTCACGTCGAAAGCGCGATGGAACCTGCCGAAGCACCGCTCCAGGCACAGGTAGGAGGCGTCCTCCCCTCCGGTTTCGGGCGGTTTTTCCCCGGACACCTCGACCCGTGTGCCGCGCACCAGGACCTCGATGCTATCCCCGCCAACACCCGGGAGCTCCATGCGAATGACCACACCTTCCGGAGTCTCGTGCACATCCGATGGAGGGCAATACGCCGATTCTTCGGATATGTCCAGCAGTATGACCTTCCCAATCGCGACGCCGCAGGGCCGGCTCTCCGCTTCCGTTACGATCCTTTTCCTCGTTGTCCGGCTCAACTGATCCTCTCTTTCCTGAGGAATTCGCGCAGCAACGGCCCTATCTCCGGATCCTTCAGCGCGAAGGAGATGTTGGCCATCAGGAACCCAAGCTTCGTCCCGGCGTCGTACCGGACCCCCTCGAATTCGTAGCCCAGCACCCTCTCTTCGGATAGCAGGGCGCGGATGGCGTCGGTCAGCTGGAGCTCGCCACCCGCCCCCGGCTTGATCGCCTGGAGGGCGGGAAAGATCGACGGCGGAAGGATGTAGCGGCCTATGATCGCAAGGTCCGAGGGCGCCTTCTCCGGCTTCGGCTTTTCCACCATGTCCACGATCTCGTACACCCCCTTGCCGATCTTCCTGCCTTCTATGATGCCGTACATTTGACGCAGCACCGGCACCTTGGAGTCGATGACGTCGTCGGAGAGGATGACCGCGAACGGTTCCTCGCCGACCATGTCCATCGTGCGCAGCACCGCGTGGCCAAGGCCCAGCGGCAGGTTCTGACGCACGTAGAAGAAGTCGCCCATATCGGAGATCGAGCGGACAAGGGAATGCAGCTTCCTGTCCCCCTTCTTCGCGAGCATGGCTTCCAGCTCGAACGAGACGTCGAAGTGATCCTCGATTGCGTTTTTCCCGCGCCCGGTGACGATGATCATGTCCCGGATCCCGGAGGCCCTCGCCTCCTCCACCCCGTGCTGTATGAGGGGCTTGTCCACGAGCGGCAGCATCTCTTTCGGGGACGCCTTCGTCACCGGGAGAAATCGCGTGCCGAAACCTGCCGCCGGGAACACCGCTTTCCGGATCATCCTCTCTCCTCCTTTTCGCCCGAAGGTTCCCGCCGCCTGAACCGCCGGAAAAATTTCCCGACCGCCTCGCGCTCGCGGGTCCACGGCATTTCCGGAAGGTTCCTCCGGAAAACCTCACCGTAGGCCCTCGACATCACCCTGTGGTCGAGTATGGCCACGACGCCGAAATCGTCTCCGCGCCGCAGGAGACGCCCCACCCCCTGGCGCAGGGCGAGCACCGCCTCGGGGACCTGGTATTCCGTGAACGGGTCCCCGCCTCTCTCCCGGATGGCCCGGATGCGGGCCGCCACCACCGGATCGGCCGGCGGGGCGAACGGAAGCTTATCGATTATCACACACCGCAGAGATTCGCCCGGCACGTCGATCCCCTCCCAGAACGTCCCCGTGCCGATGAGGACCGCGTCTTCCTCCTCCCGGAACGCCCGGAGAAGGTGCGTGCGGGGCGCCTCCCCCTGGACATAGAGCGTGAAAGGAAGGACTCCCCTGAGCGCATCTTCCAGGGCACTCAAGGTTCGGTAACTGGTGCACAGGATCAGGGCGCCGCCGCCGGAAAGCCCGAGTATCGCGGCGGTCTCCCTGGCCGCCGCGGGCGGAAACCCGTCCTCGCCCGGGTCGGGAAGGCCGGACGGCACATACACCATCGCCTTTCGCGCGAAGTCGAATTCATTATCCACGATGATTTCCCTCGCATCAACACCACCAAGGCCCACCCGCTCCCGGAAATAGGAAAGATTCCTCGAAACCGACAGGGTCGCCGAGGTAAGGAGGAACGGGACCTTATCCCGCCATAACGTGCCGGCAAGGATATCGGACACCTCCACCGGGGTCCGGCAGAAAGCGATGGAGTGGCCGCGCCTTTCCCCCCATGCCACTGTGCTCCTTGAATCCGGTGAACGCAGCTCGGAAAAATCCTCGGAAAACGAGCGGGCCCGCCGCAGCAGAAGCTCCGCATCCCCGTGCGGAAGCGACGGAGAATCCCCTCCCCCGTCCCGGCGCCCCTGGCACGAGGACAGGACCTGGCAAAGTTCCTCCCCCGCGCTCGCAAGTTCGTCCGACCGCCGGTCGAAGGAAGGATCGGCTGACGGCAGCGGGAGGAAGAACCTTCCCTGCCCGTCTCCCGCGGCGCCGAACATGCTCTCCGCCGCGTGGCGGAGAGATTCCGCGGCGGGCAGCGCCGGCTTCCATCCCACCCCCGCCTTGGCGCAGGCCCGGACGACGACGTCGGGCAGCGGGAGAACGTCGCGCGCCCCCTCCGCTTTCGCCCGGAGGGCCAGGTCCGCGAAGAACAGGTGGTGGTTGACTACCACAAGGTCCGCCTCGGCCGCCCGGCGGCGTACATCCATGAGGTAGCACCGCTCCTCTTCCGCGCAGGCGGAGGATTCGCACATTTCGGAGCGGGCGTTCACCTCGCCCCACGCCCGGAAATCGTCGGGG
>JAENIX010000127.1 GCA_016844415.1 Actinomycetota bacterium
CGGGAATGCAGGGAACATGGCTCCCTGCTGGTGACCTACGGAACGGATTACATATTCGACGGGAATATCAGGCGGGCATATACGGAGGAGGATACGGCAAATCCACTGTCGGCCTACGGGAGGAGCAAGTGGGAGGCGGAAAAAGCCCTCAGGGAAGAAGGGCCTGAGCACCTCCTGATTCGCTCCCAGTGGCTGTACGGCCCTCATGGGAAAAACTTCGTTTTTACCATCCTCGATAAAGCGAAAAAGGGGGAATCCCTGCGCGTGGTCTCCGACCAGACCGGATGTCCGACATATGGACGCGACCTGGCGGATGCCACTTACCGTCTGCTCGAAGCCGGCGCGCGAGGGACATTCAACTTCTCGAACGAGGGAGAGGTCACCTGGTACGATTTCGCTTCGTTTATCATCGAGCATGCTTGCGCGGGGAAGGCATCCCTTTCGCCGGCTTCTTCCTCGGAACTTCCGTATCCCGCTCGCCGGCCGGCGTATGCCGTGCTCGACAAGAAAAAGTACCGGGAAAAAACCGGACACGTTCCGAGGCGATGGGAGGAAGCAGCCCTCGATTTTCTGAAAAACGAATGCGGAGAACGCCCCTGATATTGGGGAACAGGAGCCGAAGATGATCGACGGTGTCGTGGTAAAGCAGTTGAAGGTGATCCCGGACGAGCGCGGCCGGTTGATGGAGATCCTGCGGTCGGATGACGAGTTTTTCATAAAGTTCGGGCAGGTGTACATGACCACCGGATATCCCGGTGTCGTCAAGGCGTGGCATTACCACAAGGTCCAGTACGACCATTTCTGCGTGGTCAAGGGGATGATGAAGGTCGTGTTGTACGACTCCAGGCCGAAATCAACGACGAAGGGTGAAATCAACGAGTTCTTCATGGGCGAGCACCGGCCGATCCTGCTTCGGATCCCGCCCCTTGTCTATCACGGATTCAAGGCTGTCGGCACGGAAGAGGCGCTTCTTATCAACGTGCCCACCGAGACGTTCAACTACAAGAAGCCTGACGAATTCCGTGTCGACCCGCACAAGAACGACATCCCCTATTCCTGGGAGCGGAAAGACGGATGAAGGGAAAGGCAACGCCCCGTCGCGCAAAATCGCGGAGGAGCTTGATATGAAGGAAAACGGCTTGAAACTTCTGGTCGCCGGAGGGGCCGGGTTCATCGGCTCTAGCTTCATCCGGCATGTTCTCGGAGCGCACGGCGACTGGCGGGTCGTAAACATCGACAAGCTCACTTACGCGGGGAACCTGGCGAACCTTGCCGGGCTGCAGGGGGATGAGCGGTACGGTTTCTTTCGCGCGGACATCTGCGACGCGGTGCGGATGGATGAGATCGTTGCGGCGGAGAAACCGGATGCGATCGTCAACTTCGCCGCGGAGACACACGTGGATCGGAGCATCAGCGATCCGTCGCTCTTCCTTCGGACAAATGTGCTTGGGACGCAGGTCCTGCTGGAGGCCGCCCGCAAGGGGGGGATCGCCCGCTACGTGCAGATTTCCACCGATGAAGTCTACGGCTCGCTCGGACCGCAGGGAAAATTCACGGAGGAGTCGCCCCTTCGGCCGAATTCTCCCTACGCGGCAAGCAAAACGTCGGCGGACCTGCTGGTGCGCGCATGGTGCAAGACGTACGGTCTCTCCGCGATCGTGACGCGCTGCTCGAACAACTACGGACCATTCCAGTTTCCGGAGAAACTCATTCCGTTCTTCATCACGCTGCTGCGGGAGAACAAGCCGGTGCCGGTGTACGGGGACGGGATGAACGTGCGCGACTGGATTCACGCGGACGACCACTCGCGGGCGATCGAGGCGGTGCTGCTGCGCGGCCGGCCGGGGGAGATCTACAACATCGGCGGCGGCAACGAGCGCACCAACATCGAGATCACGAAGCTGCTCCTGTCGGCCCTCGGCAAGCCGGACTCGCAGATGAAGTTCGTCCCCGACCGGCCGGGGCATGACCGGCGATACGCCATCGACGACACGAAAGTGCGCAAGGAGCTGGGCGTCATCCCGCTGGTCCCCTTCGAGGAGGGGCTGCGCGATACCGTCCGTTGGTACCTGGAGAACGAGCCTTGGTGGCGAGGCGTGCAGTCCGGCGAGTACCTGAAGTTCTACGACCAATGGTACTCCCAACAAGGCCGCACATGACAAAACCTAAGAACCGGGACGTTCCTAAGAACTCGATACAGGAACAGCTCCCGGTTTTTATTCCGAGTTCTTAGGAACGTCCCGGTTCTGATGATGGCCCGAAAACGGATATACCTGACGCTGCTTGTTATGTGGGTTGCGTTTACTTTCATGTTGACCTCCATCCCGAACCCGCAGGTGGACATCCCCTTGCCGTATGTGGACAAGATCGCCCACTTCGGATTCTACGGGGTGATGGGGTTCCTTTGCGCCTTGTGGCAGCGGGAGGCCGGGCGCAGGGCGGTGGCGTCGATCCTTGCCGGTTTGGCCTTCGCGTCAATCGTGGGGGCGGTCGACGAGATTCATCAGTACTGGATTCCGGGTCGGTCGATGGACTTCTTCGACTGGATCGCCGACACGACTGGCGCGGGGGCGGGTGCCATTTTTTCCGCGTTGCTATGCACCTGGCTCCCGTTCCTTCTGACTGAATAGCCATTCATTTTTATATTGATTACCGGTCCGCCTTTTCGGTATCATCCCCCTGTTCAGGAAACTTTAAGCAATCGCTCTACGCGGGAGGTGCGGCGTGAAAATTATCGTGGCGATCAAGCCCGTTCCCAATCCGGACGAGAAGGTGAAGATAAGGCCGGACGGCAGCGGGGTCATTCTGGATAACGTGAAGATGGTGATCAACCCGTTCTGCGAGATCGCGGTGGAGGAAGGGTTAAGGATAAAGGAAAAGCAGGGCGGCGAAGTGGTGATCCTGACGGTCGGGCCGAAGGATGGGGAGCAGCAGATACGCACGGCGCTGGCGATGGGCGCGGACCGCGCGATACTGGTGGAGGCGGAGAAGGGCCTGGATAGCCTGGCCGTGGCGAAATACATGGCGAAGGCCATCGAGCAGGAGAAGCCGGACCTGGTCCTGATGGGGAAGCAGGCGGTCGACGACGACAACAACCAGGTGGGGCAGATACTTGCGGCTATCCTCTCGTGGCCCCAGGCGACGTTCGCGTCGAAGGTGGAGTTCGTTTCGGATGGGAAGAAGGCACATGTCACCCGCGAGGTGGACGGCGGGCTGGAGACGATTGAGGTCCCGCTTCCTGCGATCGTCACGACCGACCTGCGGTTGAACGAGCCCCGCTACGCATCGCTGCCCGGCATCATGAAGGCGAAGAAAAAGGAGTTGAAGGTGATCCCCGGCGCATCGCTGGGTGTGGACGCGGCGCCGAAAGTCCGAGTGCTCTCTCTCGCCCCGCCCAAGGAACGGGCCGGCGGGAGGAAAGTCGCCGACGTCGCCGAGCTGGTCGCAAAGCTGAAAAACGAGGCCAAGGTCCTATAACCATCAAACCCGTGACATCAGAACCGGGACGTTGCTAAGAACTCGGCAAAGATCCGTGACGTGAAGTTCTAAGGAACGTCCCGGTTCTTAGGTTACGAACAGGCGGGAGGATTGTAATCATGGCGGACACACTGGTCGTTGTGGAGCATCAGGAAGGGGCATTCAAGAAGACGACCCTTTCGACGATAACGGCGGCGAAGGCTTATACCGGCCTGGCCGGCGGCGAGGTGGACGCGCTCGTCCTTGGGAGCGGCGCAGCGGCGGTGGCGGACACGGTGGCGGCGTACGGAGTCCGGAAGGTGCTCCTGGGTGATGGAGCGGTGTTCGCGAAGTACCTGGCTGTGACCTATGCGTTTGCCGTTGCACAGGTGGCCAAGGAAAAAGGGTACGGCGCAATCTTCGCCCCGGCGTCCACGTTCGGGAAAGATTTCATGCCGCGCCTGTCGGGGCTGCTCGACGCCCCGCTGGCCAGCGACATCGTCGGACTTGCGAAAGATGGTGACAGGCTTCTCGTGAAGCGCCCGATGTACGCGGGAAACGCGATCGCGACGGTGGAGCTCGCGGGAAGCCCCTTGCTGTTCACCGTGCGGCAGACGGCATACGACGCGGCAACACCGTCCGGCGCGAAAGCGC
>JAENIX010000128.1 GCA_016844415.1 Actinomycetota bacterium
CCGCCGAGCATCAGCGTCGGCTTGAGCCGAATGCGGGACAGGCTGTTGTGCACGCCGCCGCGCCGCCCGCTTTTCTTCGACTTCTTGATGTTCAAGGTCCGCTCGGGGGCGTGGTACATGATCGCCGCGCCCTTGGGGATGCGCGACGAGACGATCGCCCGGCAGACGACGACGCCGTTCGCGTTGAAGACCTCGATTTCGTCGTTGTCCCCGATATCGGCCCCCGCCGCGTCCTCGTGGTTCAGCCATACCACCTGCCCACCGCGCGAAAGCGTGAGCATGCGGAGGTTGTCGCTGTACGTGGAGTGGATGCTCCATTTGCCGTGGGGAGTCAGGAAGTTGAGCACGAGCCCCGTTTCCCCTTCCGTCTCGTCCAGGAGCGCCGGCGGAATCTTCCCCTTGAACGTGGGGAGCCCTTCATGGAACTCGCCGTAATAGGGATGGTCCAGGTAGAGGGACTGTCGGCCGGAAAGGGTGCGCCACGGGACCCCGTATTCCACGTTGAGGGTATAGGGAGCGTACGGGCGCCCCTCGTTGACCAACCCGCTCCAGACCGGCGTGCTTAAGAACCGTCGGGGTTTTTTGGTGATCTCCTCCCAGGTTATGCGGAAATTGCGATCGCCGGCGGCTATTTGCGAAAGGGGCTTGCCGACCCGTTTTTCCAGGTTCTGATACGCGCGATAGGCCATCTCTCCGTTGGTCTCCGGTGCGAATGCGAGGATCACGTCGGCGACGACCCTCTCGTCCTCAAGGTCCACATGTTTCTTGCCGTTCCAGGTGCGCGTCGGCATCCTCTCGAGAAGTTTTTCGTGCACGTCGCCCGCTTCCCAGTTGACCCCGTGCGCGCCCAGGCGCCCCATGGCCGGGCCCACCGACATGAACCGGTTGTAGAGGTTCACGTAGTCGCGCTCCACGACGGCAAGGGCCGGCATCGTCTTCCCGGGAACCGGCTCGCACTCCCCAAGCTTCCAGTCCTTCACGGACCGCTGGGCGATCTCCCCGGGGGTGTCGTGGAGCAGCGGGGAGGCGACGATGTCCTTCACCGGCGCCGGGAAATGCCTCGGCGACAGCTCGCTTACCTTTTGGGCAACGAGAGCGAAGATCTTCCAGTCCGGCTTGGACTCCCACGAAGGCGGCACGGCGGCGTCCAGGCAGTTGACGAAGGAGTGCATGTCGGTCGTGTTCAGGTCGGATTTCTCGTACCAGGTGGCCGCGGGCAGGACGATGTCGGAGTAGAGGGCGGATGTGTCCATGCGGAAGTTCAGGTCCACCACGAGGTCCATCTTTCCTTCGGGGGCCTTCTCGTGCCATACGATGTCTTTAACCGCCCCCTTCGCGGCTTCCTTCGCCGTGCAGCTTGCGTTGGGAGCGCCGATCACGTGCTTGAGGAAGAACTCATGGCCCTTGGCGCTGGAGGAAATGGCGTTGCCGCGCCAGATGAACCACACCTTGGGGGAATTCCCCTCCCCGTCCGGGTCTTCGATTGCGAAGCGCGTTTCGCCGCTATTCAGGCGGGAAACGAGCCAGCCGCGGATCTCGTCGTCCGTTTTGGCCCCCGCAGCCTTGGCCTCCTCCGCCAGCCGCAGGGGGTTGTCATTGAATTGCGGGAAGAAGGGGAGCCAGCCCAGACGCACGGCCTTGGCGTTCATGTCCGCGGCGTGCAAGGGCATGTTCTCCCCGGTCTCCGGCTTGAAGTAGTCCACGAAGTTGCGGTCGTACCTCCACTGGTTGGAATGGATGTACCAGAAGCTCGGGGTGTTCTGGAGGCGGGAAGGTTTCACCCAATCATGGGCCATGGCGATGGAGGTCCAGGGGGCAAGGGGCACCACCTTCTCCTGGCCGACGTAGTGGGCAAGCCCCGCGCCGTTGCGACCGACGCTTCCGGTAAGGATCAAGGAGGTGATGGCTGCCCGGTAGATCAGGTCGTTGTGGTACCAGTGGTTGATCCCCGCTCCCACGATGATCATGTTCCTTCCGCCGCTCTTCTCACCGTTCTCAGCCCACTCGTGGGCGATTTTCAGCAATGACGCGGCGGCGATCCCGGTGTGCTTCTCCTGCCACTTGGGGGTGAACGGCCTGTCGTCGTCGTAGTCTTTCGGGTAGTCGCCGCCAAGACCTCTTGATACGCCGAACTGGGCCATGAGCAGATCGAAGACCGTTGCGACCGTCACCTCGCCGTCCCGTGTCATGACCCGCTTTACCGGGACTTCACGAATCACGTCTCCGACCCCTTCGAAATTGAAGCGGACCCGTCCGGTCTCCCCGCCGAGGAAGGTCAGGCGGCAATCGATCTCCTGGCCGTCGACCATGTCCTTCATGTCCAGGTTCCAGTTTCCTTCCGCCTTGCTCCAGCGGGAGCCGAGGCTTCCGTGCGGGACCCTCACGCCTCCGGTCCCGTCAGCGACGCAGAGTGTCCAGTCCGCGTGCTCGAGCCCCGCCGTCCGCTCGAACTCGTTCGCCCGAAGGAACTCGCCCGGCCGCATGACGCCGTCCTTCATGCCAAGCTTCACGAGGAACGGAAGGTCGGTGAACTTCCGCGCGTACTCCTCGAAGAAGGGGACCTGCCGGTCGGCGTAATTCTCCTTCAGGATGACGTGGTTCACCGCCATCCAGAAGGCGCCGTCGTGCCCCTGCTCCACGGGGAGCCAGTTGTCGGCGAACTTGGACGCCATGCTGTAGTCCGGAGACATGACCACCACCTTGGCCCCCCGGTAGCGCGCCTCGGAGAGGAAGTGGGTGTCCGGGGTGCGCGTCATCGGGACGTTCGAGCCGCAGATGACGATATAGGAAGCGTTGTACCAGTCTGCCGATTCGTTCACGTCGGTCTGCTCGCCCCAGACCTGGGGAGACGCGGGGGGAAGGTCGCAGTACCAGTCGTAAAAGCTCATGGCCACGCCGCCGAAGAGCTGCAAGAATCGTGTGCCTGCCGCGTAGCTGATCATCGACATGGCGGGGATCGGGGTAAAGCCGATGACCCGGTCGGGCCCGTATTTTTTCGCCGTATAAATTGTTGAAGCGGCGATCAGTTCGACCGCGTCGTCCCAGGCCGCCCGCCGGAAGCCGCCCATGCCGCGCCTGCCTGTGTATGCCTTCCGCGACTCCGGGTCTTCAACGATGCTCTTCCAGGCATCTACGGGGTCGTCGAATTTTTTCCTGGCTTCGCGCCACAGGTCGATGAGAGCTCCGCGCATATACGGATATTTGACACGCAAGGGGCTGTACAGATACCAGGAGAAGCTAATCCCCCGGGTGCAGCCGCGCGGCTCATAGTTGGGAATGGTGTGGTCGAACTGGGGATAGTCGTTGGCCTGCAGTTCCCACGCCACGACTCCGTCCTTGACGTGCACCATCCAGCTGCACCCGCCGGTGCAGTTGACCCCGTGGCTGCTGCGCACGACCTTGTCGTACTGCCAGCGGTTCCGGTAGAACTCCTCCCAGCGCTGGTCCGCACCGGCACGGTCGTCCTTGATCCGTCCGCTAGACATTACCGGATCCTCCTTTTGTACAGCGTCAATCCCGCGATCAGGCAGGCGAATATGCCGACTCCCGTCGCCGGGTAATGATCGCAGGCGGCGGAAGCCTTGCGCGCGACGGCATCCTTGGAGAACGCGACCAGCGCGGTGGTCTCCTCCTCGGTCAGCGGCCGGGACGCGTAGATTTTCCTCATGATCGGGAAGTTGAGGCTCTTCAGCATTCCGCGGAGCCCCTGCTCGCTCACGGCCTCCATCCGTTTGCTCAGATCGACGGCCAGCGTGCCCCCCGCTATCCCCGAATAGCCGAATGAGTGACATGCCGAACAGGGGGCGCCCCCGTTAGCGAAAGGTATGCCGCCTGTGAAAAGGGCCTTTCCCTGCGCAACGAGTTCGGGAGTAACGACAGTTTCCGCGGGTTTCGCTTCGGGCACGCCGGAGGGGGCGGTTTCGGTCGACGCCGGAGGGGGAGTCGATCGAGCTGCCGTGACTTTCCCGCCAGGAGTCGCAGGAGCGGATGTCGCCGCCAGAGCTGCCGGCGAAAGGGACTGGAGATAAGAGACGATCTTGCGGGCATCCTTCCGGCTCAAGCCCAGGTTAGGCATCTCGCCGCCGTACTTCTTCACCAGCGAGAGCTGGA
>JAENIX010000129.1 GCA_016844415.1 Actinomycetota bacterium
TCGTCATCGGGTTCGCCCGGATGAACGGACGGACTGTCGGGATCACGGCGAACCAGCCCGCGGTGCTGGCCGGGTGCCTGGACATCGCCTCCTCGATCAAGGGGGCCCGGTTCGTCCGGTTCTGCGACGCATTCAACATCCCGCTGCTGACATTCGTCGACGTTCCCGGATTTCTTCCCGGCACGGCGCAGGAGTACGGAGGCATCATCAAGCACGGAGCGAAACTCCTCTACGCGTTCGCCGAGGCCACTGTCCCCAAGGTGACCGTCATCACCCGCAAGGCGTATGGCGGGGCGTACGACGTCATGGCCTCGAAGCACATCCGCGCGGACGTGAACTACGCATACCCCACGGCGGAGATCGCCGTGATGGGGCCGGACGGAGCCGTCAACATCAGCTTCCGGAAGGAGCTTCTCAAGTCCTCCAACGCGGAGAAGACCAAGGCCGAGCTCGTCGCGGATTACCGCTCGCGGTTCGCCTCCCCGTACAAGGCGGCCGAGCTCGGGTATATAGATGAAGTGATCATGCCGGAGGAGACTCGCCCCAAGGTGATCAGCGCGCTCGAGATGCTGTCGAACAAGCGGGACTCCAATCCGCCGCGCAAGCACGGCAACATCCCCTTATAGGAGGCCTTCACGTGTTCAAGAAGATCCTGATCGCGAACCGGGGGGAGATCGCCGTCCGCGTTGAGCGGGCGTGCCGCGAGATGGGGATCCCGACCGTCGCGGTGTATTCCGAGGTCGACCGGCACGCGCTCCACGTGCGGTGCGCCGACGAGGCGTTTCTAATAGGGCCGGCCCCCGCGGCGGAGTCGTACCTCGTCATCGACAAGATCATCGGCGTGGCGAAAAAGAGCGGCGCGGATGCGATCCACCCCGGGTACGGCTTCCTCGCCGAGAACCCCCGTTTCGCCGACCGGTGCGAAACGGAGAAGATCAAGCTGATCGGCCCGTCGGCCCACGCGATGCGGACGATGGGGTCCAAGACCGTCGCCCGCAAGACGGTGCAGGCGGCCGGCGTGCCGGTGGTCCCCGGAACGATCGAACCGATCTCGACCGAGGAGGAAGTGCTGCGGATCGCGAAGGAGATCGGGTTTCCGGTGATGCTGAAGGCCACCTCGGGCGGAGGCGGCAAGGGGATGCGCCTTGTAAGGGAGGAGGGGGAGCTCCATTCCGCCCTCCGGATGGCGAAGTCCGAGGCGAAGTCCGCCTTCGGCGACGACTCCGTCTACCTCGAGAAGTACATCGAGCATCCGCGGCACGTCGAGATCCAGATCCTGGGCGACCGGCACGGAAACTACGTCCACCTGTGCGAGCGCGAGTGCTCGATCCAGCGCCGCCACCAGAAGGTGATCGAGGAGTCGCCGTCGGTGATCGTAACCCAGGAGATGCGCGCGGCGATGGGGAAAGTGGCGATCGAGGCGGCCCGCGCGGTGAAGTACGAAGGCGCCGGTACCTGCGAGTTCCTCGTCGACGCGAAACGCAACTTCTACTTCCTGGAGATGAACACGAGGCTCCAGGTCGAGCACCCGGTGACGGAGATGGTGACCGGCATCGACATAGTCAAGGAGCAGATCCGGATCGCCGCCGGAGAGAAGATATCCGTTCGCCAGGAGGAGATCCGGCAGACCGGGCACGCGATCGAGTGCCGGGTCTACGCGGAAGATCCGGACAGGAACTTCATGCCCTGCCCGGGCCTGATCACCTCGCTGCGCACCCCCGGCGGCCCCGGCGTCCGGGACGACTCCGGCGTCTTCGAGGGTTTCGAGATCCCGATCTACTACGACCCGATCATCTCCAAACTGGTCGTTTGGGGGAAGGACCGGAGCGAGGCTATCGCGCGGATGAAGCGGGCGCTCAACGAATACGTGGTCACCGGCGTGAAGACTACCATCCCGTTCCACATCCGCGTGATGAACAACCGGCACTTCATCGAGGGGAGCTTCGACACGAATTTCATCGACAAGGTCTTCTTCAAGGAAGAGAAGGAGCGCAAGCTGGCCCACGGCGACGTGGCGGTGATCACGGCGGCGATCCAGGTGTTCCTCGGCGAGCGTGAGCGGGCGATCGCGCAGAAGCCGGCCGGGACCTCGGGATCGGTTTCGATGTGGAAGTATTCCACCAGGCCCGGAATGCGGAAGATCGGATAGGAGCGGCCATGAACTATATCGGTACGATCGGCGAGAAGGAAGTGAAGGTCGGCGTCCGGGAGGTTGGAGTCGCCCGGTACGCCGTGACGATCGACGGGCAGGAGCACCGGGTGGACGCCCACCAGGTGCAGAGCAGCGTCTGGTCGGTCCTTTACGGAGACGCCTCGTTCGAAGTGGACGTCCAGGGAAAGAACGAGGAGTTCGAGGTGCTGATAGCGGGCGACTGCTACAAGTTCTCGCTCATGAACGAGCAGCGCAAGGCGATGATGCGAACCGGCGGGAAGGGTGCGGTGGGAAAAGCGATGGTGACCTCGCCGATGCCGGGGAAGGTGGTGAAGCTCCTGGTGAACGAGGGCGAGGAGGTCAAAGTGGACCAGGGGGTCATCGTCGTGGAGGCGATGAAGATGGAGAACGAGCTCAAGTCCAACATCGCCGGGAAGGTCAAGGAGATCTTCGTCAAGGAGGGCGAGGTCGTCCAGAGCGGAGCGAAGCTGCTCCTGGTGGAGTAGGGGGGAAGCGATGGCGGTACCGAAGCGGAAAAGCCCCGGCGCCTCCCGCGTCCGCGCCGCCGGAGAAGCGTGGGGCAGGGATGTGCTCCAGCCGGTGTTGGCGAAATCGCCCGAGCGGCGGAAGCGGTTCGAAAGCACATCGGGCGAGGAAGTCCTGCGCCTCTACACTCCCGAACATATCGAGGACCTGGATTACATGCGGGACCTGGGGTTCCCCGGGGAGCACCCTTACACTAGGGGCGTGCAGCCCACGATGTACCGGGGGCGGTTCTGGACCATGCGGCAGTACGCCGGATTCGGCGATGCACGGGAGTCCAACAGGCGGTACCGGTATCTTCTCGAACACGGTCAGACCGGCCTCTCGGTCGCCTTCGACCTTCCAACCCAGATGGGGTACGACTCCGACAGCCCGATGGTGGGCGGGGAGGTCGGCAAGGTCGGGGTGGCGATAGACTCCCTCGAGGACATGGAGGTGCTCTTCGAACGCATTCCGCTGGGGACGGTGTCCACCTCGATGACGATCAACTCCACCGCCGCGATTCTCCTTGCCATGTACGTGGCGGTCGGAGAGAAGCAGGGGGTCCCCCCCGAACGTCTCAATGGGACCATCCAGAACGACATCCTCAAGGAGTACATAGCCCGGGGGACCTACATATTCCCGCCGGAACCTTCCATGCGGGTGATCACCGACATCTTCGCGTACTGCAAGGACCGCGTTCCCCGCTGGAACACGATCAGCATATCCGGCTACCACATCCGGGAAGCCGGCTCCACGGCCGCCCAGGAGATCGCCTTCACCCTGGCCAACGGCGTGGCCTACGTCCAGGCGGCGATCGCCGCCGGGATGACGGTCGACTCCTTCGCCTCGCGCCTCGCGTTCTTCTTCAACGCGCACAACGCCTTCCTCGAGGAGGTGGCGAAATACCGTGCGGCAAGGAGACTTTGGGCCAGGATCATGAAGGAAAGGTTCAAGGCGAAAGACCCCCGCTCCTGGATGTTGCGGTTCCACACGCAGACCGCCGGCTCGTCGCTCACGGCACAGCAGCCGGACAACAACATCGTCCGCGTCACGATCCAGGCGCTATCCGCCGTATTGGGCGGGACGCAGTCGCTGCACACCAATTCGCGGGACGAGGCGCTCTCTCTTCCCACGGAGGACTCCGTCCGGATCGCCCTGCGGACCCAGCAGGTGATCGCGCACGAGAGCGGGGCGGGAGAGACGATCGACCCGCTCGGCGGTTCCTACTGCATCGAGGCGCTCACTTCCGCACTGGAGCGGCAGGCGGAGGAATACATCGGGAAGATCGACCGGATGGGCGGGGTGATCCGGGCGATCGACGCCGGTTTCATCCAGAAAGAGATCCAGGACGCGGCATACCGGTATCAGCTGGAGATAGAGCGCAAGGAAAGGATCATCGTCGGGCTTAACGA
>JAENIX010000130.1 GCA_016844415.1 Actinomycetota bacterium
CCTACGTCAATCGCCGCCAGGATCATCATTATTGCCTGTACCTTGTTCCGGTTCGGGGAACGATTGCTCCCCTTCCTCTCTTTCCAGTTTACCTATGATGCTGGCGCAGAAGAGATATGCGGCAGAGAACAGGTATGCGACGATTATAAAACAGACAATGCTGAACAGGGAACCGTAAATTACATTCAACTGGCTGAATTTCTTCACATAAAAAGTGAACCCGGCGCGTATGCCCAAAAGCAGAAGCAATAACAGCAGGCTCCCCGCCATGGCGTTTTCCATGCTCACGCGTCTCGGGGAGAGGTACCGGTAGCTGATGACGCCCGACGCGAAAATGATTCCCCACAGCACGGCGTCAGCTATCGACGCAAGCAAGAAGTGAAAGGCGTTGTCCCATTCCGCCGACATCCCTCGCGTAAGCATGGAAAGCCCCTTCCAGAGAGGCGGGATCACTATCGCCGCCGACGCCAGGATTATGAGGAATAAAACCAGGACCCCATGGAATGTCGCGCTCCGCCAGAACCGCTTCTCCCTCGGGGTACCCATCATCACGGCAAGCGACGTGTGCACGGCGTCGGTCGCGGCAATGGATGAAAGAAGGAGCAGGATGGTCCCCAGCGCTCCGAAGGTCGCGCCCGACGCGAATAGCTTTCTCAGGTTGGGCACCAGGACCTGCGCGCCGTATGGAAACGTCTCTCTCAGTATCATGGACAGCATCGAGAAAGGCAGCTCGTCGCGCCCTATCAGATAGGAGGTGGCGGCGAAAACCAGGAAGAGGACAGGGATAGCCGCAAGCAGAAGGTTGAAGGCGATGGCGGCGCTGTATACGAATCCGTGGCTCCGGGCGAAGTGCACGGCGCCATTCCATACGATCTTCAAAGCCCGTGTCGCGGAAAGCTTCATCGTTCCCGGTAAACGATGCGGATTGGAGAACCGCTGAACCCGAAATTGTCGCGGATCCTGTTCTGGAGGTAGCGCGTGAACGATTCCGGGATGCCGGCTTTGTCCTTCACGAAGACGGCAAAGGAAGGCGGCTTGACCCCGACCTGGGTGATGTAGATCGCACGGTTCCTCCCCTCCTTCGTCGGGATGGGTACCGTGAAAATCGATGTCTCAGCCATCTTGTTGAGCACCGCGGTGGGGATCCTGTGCCGGAAGTTTTCGAAAGACTCCTCGATCTTCCGGAAGAGCATCGGAAACCCTTTCCCGTTAATCGATCCCGTCGGGATCACCGCGGCGAAAGTGGCATACCCGAGCCCTTCGTGGATCGCACGAACACCTTTCCGCCTCTCCTCTTCCCCCTTCCAGAGGTCCGCCTTGTTCGCGGCGATCACCACCGCGCGCTCTTCGTTCAGCACGTATCTCAGGATCTGCTGGTCCTGGTGGGTAAGCCCCGCAGGGCCGTCGATCATCAGCACCGCCACGTCACACCGCTTGAGGGAATCGAGGCTTTTCATGACGGAAAACTTCTCCAGCACGTTCTCCGTTTTGCGCTTTGCGCGGATGCCCGCGGTATCGATGAACTGGTACCGCTTCCCGCCGTACTCGAGAAGGACGTCGATGGCGTCGCGGGTCGTGCCCGGCACCTCGGAAGCGATGACCCTCTCGAATCCCACGAGCGTGTTGACCAGGGTTGATTTCCCTACGTTCGGCCGGCCGACGATCGCGACCCGTGAAACGGCTTCCTCCTGCGGAGCCGCTTCCGCCTGCTTCGGGACGAGAGCGAGTATGTCGTCCATCAGGACGTCCACCCCCCTGCCGTGCTCGGCGGAGACGGGGTAGATTTTATCCGGGGCTATTTCGTGGAACTGGCCGACGCCTTCCGCCCCGGCGCGCACGTCCACCTTGTTGGCGGCGAGAAAGAAACGCTTCTCCCTCTCCCGCAGCATCTGCGCGATCTCCTTGTCCAGGGGCAGGACGCCGTCCCGCGCATCCACCAGGAAGATGACCGCGTCGGACTCGTAGATCGCCCGAAGCACCTGGCTTCGCACCTTCGACAGCAGGTCGTCGTCTTCCCTCCCGGCGGGAAGATATCCGCCGGTGTCGACAAGAATGAACCGCTTCCCGTCCCATTCCACCGGCAGCGCGACCAGGTCGCGAGTGACCCCGGGCGTGCCGAACGTGATCGCCCGCCGCTTACCTGCGATCCTGTTGAACAGGGTCGACTTGCCGACGTTGGGCCGGCCGACGAGCGATACGGTGAATTCCGCCTTAGACATATCCCAGCCGCCTGAGCATCGTCTCGTTCCTGCTCCAGTCCTTCTCGACCTTGACGAACAGCTCCAAGTATACCCGTTCCCCGGTTTCTTTCTCCAGTTCCAGCCTCGCCTCCGTTCCTATCTTCTTGAGCATCCCCCCGCCGCGCCCGATGATGATTCCCTTCTGCGACTCCCTCTCCACGCTGATCTCCGCCCTGATCCGGACGAGGCCCTTCTCCGGCTCCTCGCTGTACTCCTCGATCGTGACGGCGACGCTGTACGGCAACTCCTCCGAAAGCGCCTCGAACAGTTTTTCACGCACGATCTCCTTTGCGATGAACCGCATCGGGAGGTCCGTGAGATCCTCTTCCGGATAATAGGCGGGCCCTTCCGGCAGGATTGAAAACAGGCGGCCGATGAATTCGTCCACCCCCTTGCCCGTCGCCGCGGAGATGAGAAATCCTTCCTTATATAGTCCTCCCTTCATCATCCTTTCGAGCCTATGCCGGGCGGCGGATTCTCCGGACCGGTCGATCTTGTTGACTGCCAGCATGCGCGGAACCGAGACGTTTTCGAGTATCCCGCGGACAAGCGTTTCCTCTTCGCCGGCCTCCCCATGCCGGTCGTCCACAATGTGCACGGCCACGTCCGCCTCTTCGGCAATCCGTTGCGCTGTTCTCACCATGTACGCGTTAAGCGCTTTTGCGGGGCGGTGGATCCCCGGCCCGTCGAGAAAGACGATCTGTCCCCTGCTGTCGGTTAGGATCCCCGCGATCCGGTCCCTCGTGGTTTGCGGCTTGCGGCTGACGATGGCGATCTTCGCGCCCAGCATCCGGTTAAGCAGAGTTGACTTGCCTACGTTCGGGCGCCCGACGAGTGCGACGAAACCGGACTTCTTCCCTTCCGTCATTAACGGGATTCCCCCGGCCCGATGAGCGACAGCAGCAGCGAAGCCGCCTCCATCTCCGCCTCTTTCTTGGTGGATCCGCGCCCCTCGCCTTCCGTCCCGTCCGCCAGGCTTGCGACAACCGTGAAAACATGGGAGTGGGCCGGACCGGATACTTCCCGCAGGCTGTAATCGGGCAGGGGCATTTTCTTTTTCTGGCACCACTCCTGGAGGCGGCTCTTGGCGTCGAATTCCCCGGACCGCACTTCCCCGTTCTCCTCCCAGAAGTGGGAGAGGATGAAGCCGCACGCTTTATCGTATCCGCCGTCCAGGAAGATCGCCCCGGCGATCGCCTCGACCGCGTCGGCCACCATCTTCCTCGTCACGCCCCCGCCCTTTTTCTTAAGCGACGGATCGGTCCGCAGCGACTCCGGCACGCCGATCCTCTTACCGACATGAACGAGGTTCCTGTTGTTGATCACGGACGCGCGCGCCTTCGACAGCTCCCCCTCTCCCGCCGTCGGCATCCTTTTGAACATCTCCTGCGCAACGCACAGGTTCAGGACCGCGTCCCCCAGGAATTCCAGCCGCTGGTAGGACATCTCCCCGCCGTCGCCGGCTCCGAGCGACGCGTGCCTCAAGGCCTGCTCCAGAAGATAGGGAGAGGCGAACTTGTACCCGATGCGGCGCTCCAGGTCAGACATCCCTCTCCTCACGCTGTCCGGCGAGTCCCTTGCCTCTTGCGGATGTCACGCGGACCCGGAACAAACCGCCGGTCTCGCGGCTTTCACCCGGGAAGGAAACTTCCAGGTAGTTGCCGGAATATCCGGAGAGTTCCCCCCGCCCGGGATGCGCGGTTTCCGCCAGGACTTCCAGCTCCGCCCCTACCTGTTTCCGGATGAAGGCCGCCCTCTTTTCCCTGTCGATCCGCAAGAGATACGAGACCCTTTCCTTCTTTTCCCGCGGTGAAACGTCGTCGGGCCATCCCGCGCTCTC
>JAENIX010000007.1 GCA_016844415.1 Actinomycetota bacterium
AGTGCGCCGGGAATCGAGAGAAAAGGTCTTTCAAACGCTCTTCATGATGGATGCCCTGGGGGTTGGCCCGGACGAGGCCATCCCCCTTTTTGCATTGACTTCGCCGCCGCCGTCCGACGCCGGATATTACAACGCAACCGTGCGTGGAGTCTGGGATAGAAGGGAAGAGATCGACGTACTCATTCGCCGGGCGGCGGACAACTGGCGGCTCGAGCGGATGACCCTGGTAGACAGGAATATCATTCGCCTGGGGACGTACGAGATATGCCACTCCGGCGACATCCCTTTCGTGGTCGCAATAAACGAGGCGGTCGATCTGGGCAAGCGGTTCGGGTCCGAGGAGTCGGGAAGTTTCATTAATGGAATACTTGATAGGATATCTGTTATATCGATGAAAAAGAAGGGAAATACATGAAGTATAAAGCGGGGGCGATCGAAGGTAAATGGCAGAAGCGGTGGGACGATGAAAGGTTGTTCCGCTGCCCCGACGATCTTTCCGCCCCAAAGTACTACTGCCTCGAAATGTTTCCCTATCCGTCGGGTCGGATCCACATGGGGCACGTCCGCGTATACACGATCGGGGACCTGATCGCCAGGTTCAAGCGGATGCGCGGGTACCAGGTGCTCCACCCGATCGGATGGGACGCATTCGGACTTCCCGCCGAGAATGCGGCGCACCGGCACGGTACGCACCCGGCCAAATGGACATACGAGAATATAGATTTCATGCGGCAGCAGCTTAAGGAGCTGGGGATCTCATACGACTGGGAGCGCGAATTCGCCACATGCACGCCCGACTACTACCGCTGGGAGCAGCTCTTCTTCCTCTGGATGATAAAGGACGGGCTCGCCTACCGGAAGCGTGCGTCCCTCAACTGGTGCGAGGAGTGTCAGACCGTTCTCGCCAACGAGCAGGTCAACCGGGACGGGACCTGCTTCATCCACGACCAGACGCCCGTCACCCAGCGCGAGCTGGACCAGTGGTTCCTGGGCATCACGAAGTATGCCGACGAGCTTCTCGCCGGCCACGAGGAGTTGCGGGGCGGATGGCCGGAAAATATCCTTGAGATGCAGAAGAACTGGATCGGACGCAGCGAGGGTGCGGAGATCGACTTTCCCCTTCCCGGCGGCGGGAAGATAACCGTGTTCACGACCCGCCCCGACACGGTCTACGGGGCGACGTTCATGAGCATGGCCCCGGAGCACCCGCTCGTCATGGAGTTCGCGCGCAAGGCGGGCCGGGAAAAAGAGGTCCGCGAGTTCGTCGAGAGGGTTGCGCGGCAGGACAGAATCGCAAGGACGAGCGAGGATCTGGAGAAGGAGGGGATCTTCACCGGCGGGCATTGCGTCAACCCGCTCACCGGGAAGGAGATACCGATATTCGCGGCGAATTTCGTCCTTTACGATTACGGGACGGGAGCGGTGATGGCCGTTCCGGCCCACGACCAGCGCGATTTCGAGTTCGCGAAGAAGTACCGGCTTCACGTCGAGGTTGTCATCCAGCCCGAAGAGGAACTCTCTTCGGAGACGATGACATGCGCGTACGAAGGACCCGGACGGATGGCGGGCTCCGGCCCTTTCACAGGGAAGGACAGCGAGGAAGGGAAGCGGGACATCACCAGGCACTTCGAGGAAAAGGGGATCGGGCGCGGGAAGGTGCAGTATCGTCTCCGGGACTGGGGTATAAGCCGGCAGCGCTATTGGGGATGCCCTATCCCGGTGATCCATTGCCGGAAATGCGGCATTGTGCCCGTCCCGGAGAAGGACCTCCCCGTCGTTCTTCCGGAAGATCTTCCCTACACGCGTGAAAAAGGGAACCCGCTTGCTTTGGCTGATTCATGGACGAGGGTCGCCTGCCCCTCGTGCGGCGCGCAGGCAAGGCGGGAGACCGATACCTTCGACACCTTCTTCGAATCGAGCTGGTACTTCCTGCGGTACATCGACCCGAAAAACGGCCTGGAACCGCTGGACCCGGCGAAGATGAAGGCATGGATGCCGGTCGATCAGTACGTCGGCGGCGTGGAGCATGCCTGCATGCACCTCATCTATGCCCGTTTCTTCCATAAGTACCTGCGCGACCGCGGCCTCGCCCATGGGAACGAGCCATTCCAGCGCCTTCTCTCCCAGGGGATGGTGTGCATGGCCACGCAGGAGTGCCCCAAGCACGGGTGGCGTTACCCCGAGGAGGTCGACGCGGCTGGGATGTGCATGCAGTGCGGCGAGAAGGTGGCGGTGGGGCGATCCATGAAGATGTCGAAGTCCAAGCGCAACGTCGTGGAGCCTTCCGCCCTCGTGGAGCGGTACGGCGCCGACACGGCACGCCTTTTCTCCCTTTTCGCCGCTCCGCCGGAGAAGGATCTGGACTGGAGCGAGCAGGGGGTGGAGGGAGCCTTCCGTTTCCTGGGAAGGGCCTACCGGCTCGTTGCCCAGAGACAGAAGGCGGTATCCGCCGCATCGCGTCAAGCCGGCGATTCGGGCGGGAAGGGCAGGAGGGTCCGGCAGGTCACTCACCGGACGCTGCGGAAAGTCACCGGGGACATAGAGGAGAGATACCATTACAACACCGCCATTTCGGCGATCATGGAGATGGTCAATTTCCTGTACCTTGTCGAGGACGGTGAATGGGAGTCTCCCGAGACGTCGCCGGCCCTTCGCGAGGCGGTGGAGGTTCTTCTGCTGATGCTTTCCCCCTTCGCGCCGCACCTCGCGGATGAACTTTGGGAAAAGATCGGGTGCGAGGGGATGGCATGCCGGCAGCCCTGGCCGGAAGCGGACGATGATATGGCGCGGGCCGAAGAGATCCTGGTAGTGGTGCAGATCAACGGGAAACTCCGGTCGAGGATAACGGCGGACGCCGATGCCACAGAGGAGGAGATCAGGTCCATGGTCCTTAACGATCCGCGGGTGCGCGAATACACGGAGGGGAAGACGTTGAAAAAACTGGTATACGTTCCCAGGAAACTCGTGAGCATCGTGACATCGTGACACCCGTCGGAGGGCATGCATTGGCGGTGTCCCGGGCCGCCCGCCGGGTGATCCGGTGGCTCCCGGCGGCGGCATTGCTTGCGTCGATTTCTCCATTGATGTATTCGGGATGCGGGTACCGGTTCCAGGCGGAACCCGGGTTCCGTTTCGCCGACCCTTCCCTCCGGATGGATCTGCGGTCTTTCGCCAACGCTTCCATGGTTCCCGACGCGGGGGCTATCCTCGCCTCGCGCCTGCGGGAAGAGCTGCGCAGGATCGGATTCCGCGGATCGTTCGAACAGATGACCGCGGACTATACAATAGAAGGGACCGTCAAGGAAATCCGGGAGGATGTCTTCACGCACGGCACCGACGGTCGAGCCCTCGAGCATCGCCTTACGCTTTTAGTCGACATACGGGTTGTCGAGATGGCCCGCGGGCGTCCTGTCTGGAAGGAAAACGGCCTGTCCGAGACCGCGTCCTATTTCGCGGGGGCCGATTTCCAGTACACGGAATCGAACCGTCGCGCGGCGGTGGAGGAACTTTCACGCCGAATGGCCCGCAGGATCGGGCAGACGATCCGGGTCATATTGTGAAAAGCGTTCCCATCCCTGCGGTTTTTCGCCAATGGTTTTCCGGAGTTCCCGCCCCCGCATACCTGATGCCCGGTGATGGAATCGGTCTTGCCGATCTCGTGTCCGAACTGTGGATGGAACGGTTCCGCGCGAAAGGGACCACCGCCGAGTTCACAAGGTGGACGGTGGCGGACCTGGAACGGGAATCCCCCGAGGCCGCATGGCGGACGCCGTCTTTTTTCTGCCGGTTCCGGGTGTTCGCGCTCCCGGACCTCGGTGAATTGAAAAAAGCGTTACGCGACGGTATCGCCGCATACCTCGTTTCTCCCGATCCTTCCGTCGTCGTCGTTCTTCCGTGTTCCGACCGCGCAGTGGCGAAAACCTTTTCCGGGATACCCGGCGTGCGCACCGCCTTCCTCAAGGAAGAGCAGGTGGTTTCCACCCTCGCGCAGGTCACCGTGTCCAAAGTGAAAGCGGCCGGCAAGGAGGTTTCGGAAGACTCGGCGTCCTTCCTCGTGAGGTGGGTGGGCCTGGAATATGCGCGCGTAAACGAGGAGATAGGAAAACTGCTCGTCTTTGCGGGGGACCGCAACGAGATCGGTGAGGAGGAGATACGCCAGGTCTGCATCGTGTCGGGCGCCGTGGATCCTTTCGCGATGGCCGAGAAGGTGTTGCGGAAGGACGTGAAGGGCTTCCTGCCGATGTTACGGCGGTTCGCCGCCGGCGCCGATGCATCCGACTACCATGCGCTGGTCGGCGCGTTTGCGTGGGTGGTTCGAAGGAGAATGGCCGACGGAAAGGGATCGCTTTCCGTGCGGCGGGGCGGAGAGATCCTCGCCGCGCTCTCGGAAATAGACAGGGGCATCAAGGGGGAAAGCAGGCTTTCCCCCGAGCAGTTCTTCGAGATAAGGTTCCTGAAACTTCTGGCGTGAGGGGCCGCGGCTACTTCTTGACCGACGCTTTGTGAACGGCCTTGGCGAGGCGGGAGACCTTCCGGGCGACCGTCTTCTTGTGCAGCACGCCTTTCGATCCCGCACGTGCGATGACGGATGAGGCATTCGAAAGGATTTCCCCGGCGTTCTTTTCCGAAACGGCGGTACGGACTTCCTTTACGGCGGTTTTCACCGTCGACCGTATATGGCGGTTCCTGATCCTTTTCTTGATGCTTTGCCTGTGACGTTTTGCCGCGGATTTAGACTTGGACAACTTATTCCTCCCTCGTCTTTCCTGTAAAATGATATCGAGAAGATAGCATGTTATACGGGAGGCCCTTACATGTCAAAGAGAAAACAGGCCGGGAGGATGCCGCCTGGAGATCGTGAAAAAACTGCAACGAGGCCGGAAATAACGGCAACGAGGCCGGTTCCGCTTTCCTGCGGGTGGGCGAGTGTCGTCCTGTCGGCCGGCAAGGTGGTTTCGGTGGAGTTGGAGCGCACTGAAGAACGGCTGGGAAGAACGATCGGGAAAAAGTTTCCCGGAGCGGGCGAAGTCGCGGCGGAGAAGACCGGTCCCGGAAGAATTCTTCGAGACTATTCCGAGGGAAGGATCCTTTCGGAAAAGGATATCGCCGCGTTGCCGGTGGACTGGGACAGGATTTCGGCGTTCCAGTTGAAAGTTCTTCGGAAGACGGCCGCGATCCCTTACGGGACGACGGCGACATATGGAAAAATCGCGGCTGAGATCGGAAATCCGGCCGCGGCGCGCGCCGTCGGCGCGGCGCTTGCACGAAATCCGTGGCCGGTCCTCGTCCCTTGCCATCGCGTTGTCGGAAAAGACGGAAGTCTCGTCGGATTCGGAAAGGGGATCGCCGCGAAAGAGGCCCTTCTCGGGTTCGAGGAACGCAATATGCGGCGAAGAAGAGTTGCACAATAAAAAGGCAAAACGTTTAACCGGTAAATACTACGCGAGGGGGGGATAATATCCACAAGGCATTCCACAGGCTTTCCACAAAAACTGTGGAGAAAAGGGTGGTGATCCTACGACGTGGCTTTCTTGGCCATCTCCCAGAAGCGGTCGAGAGTGGCAAGATCCGATTTTTCGATGGCGCATCCCGATTTCGCTGCGATTTCCTCCATTGAACGGAAGCGCCGCTCGAAGCGGACATTCGCCGTCATCAGGGCCACCTCGGGGTTGACGTTCAGGAATCGGGCGAGATTCACCAGGGCGAACAGGAGATCGCCAAGCTCGTGCTCCATCTCAAGAGGTTTTCCGAGGGATATCGCTTCTTTCAGCTCCCCAAGCTCCTCCTCCACTTTCGACATGACCTGCCCGGTGTTCTCCCAGTCGAATCCAGCCCGCGCGGCTTTCTTCGTGAGTTTCGACGCGCGGAGCAGGGAAGGGAATTTCCTGGGCACTCCGCCGACCAGAGAGGCATGCTTCCTGTTTTCCACGGTTTTCTTGATGTGGTCCCACTGAAGGGAGACGGCCTCGGGTGTTTCGGCAGTCGCATCCGAAAAGACGTGGGGGTGCCGGCGCGTCATCTTCTCCGAGATGGATGCGACGACTGCGGAAATGTCGAAGTCACCGTTCTCCCTGGCGATCTGCGCATGGAACAGGATCTGGATCAGCAGGTCGCCAAGCTCTTCGCATAGAAGCGCCGGATCCTTCCGGTTGATGGCATCGAGCACCTCGTGCGCTTCCTCGAGGAGGTACTGGCGCAGCGAGGCGTGCGACTGGGCGCGATCCCACTCGCATCCCCCTTCGGCGCGCAGCCGTTCCATTATGCCGACAAGTTTCCGGAAATCGTCCATGGCGGTTTTCTTCCCGAGTAATGATAACATATGTCCTTGATGAACCGTGGGGTTCCCATGTTTCGCCGCGGGATTGGGGCCGCGGCGCTCTTCATTCTCATCAATTCTACTCCGTTGATGTTTCCATCCGCCGCAGGGGCGAAGGATCTTTTCCCCGGGTATCCTGTCGCCGTAAGGGCCCAGGCGGAAAAGGTGTTGGCCGTCGCAGGTCCGGGGAAAGAGGACGATCTTAAGAAAGAGGTCCGAACGCTACGTATCCGGATGCACGGCATGGGGATCCTTTCCATGAACGCCCTCCCGGATCTGTTGTTTCAACGGGCGTTGCGGGAAGGCTGGAAGGGTGCGGCGACCCCCGTCCTCCGGATCGTCAGTGAGATTTCCCCTTTCTCGGTGCCGATGTGGGCATGGCTGGTAAAGGAAGATGTTCTTTCGGGCAGGGTTTCGGATCTTATTCAGGATATCGGAGGATTGGCGGGCGCCCTCCGCCGTTTCAGCCCGGCGCAATTGGGGTACGCCTCGTGGTTTCTATCCTTTCTGTCCGCGGCGGCATGCTGGTTCATCCTGTGGGGCTCGGCCGCCCTTTTCCTGCGGGCCCGCCCTTCACTGGAGGGGGACATCCAGCGTATTCTTAAGATACCCGGGCGGGATTATCTTGCGCCCGTGATGGTTGCCCTGGTCTTCCTGCTTCCCATCATGGCTGGGCTGGGGCTCGCGGTGGTTTCCAGCATTTGGCTGCTGTTTTCCGTCGCCTATCTGCGGCGCGGCGAGCTGGTCGTGATGACTGCCGTTGTCCTGGTCCTCGTCTGCATGCTGCCGGGAGGGGGGATCCTCCACTCCCTGAACATTTTCGCCGCCGAAAACGTAGGTGGGTGGAGCGGAGGCGAGGGGACGATCTCCCCCGGGAAAGGGAAGGAGACATCGACTGGCCGGAAGGGATATCCGGCGATTCCGGAGAACTGGATGCAACGGTTCGCGACGGCGCGCCAGGAGATGCAGTCTGGCGAAGTCGAGGCCGCTGAAAAAAGGTGGACGCTTCTCCTTGAGGAAGGAAGAGAGATTCCGGAGGTGTTGAACAACCGCGGGATCGTCCGCGCCCAGCAGGGGAGTATGAAGGAGGCGCTGGCCGATTTCGAATCCGCCGCGGGGAAAAGCCCCGAGGACCCTTCCGCTTTATGGAACGCATATCTGCTTCACCTCCAGATGCTCAACCTGGATCGCGTCCAGCAGATACAGCCGGAAGCATGGACCCGGATCCGCAAGATGTACCCATTCCGGTTCAGGCCGGACGATATGGAGCAGGGCGAGTGGATAGCATCCCCCATGCCATCGCGGGAAATCTGGAGTGCGGTCTTCCGGTTGAGGGAAGACTGGATCAGGGATGCGGGGGAGAGCGACTTCTTCCTGACGTTCTTCCGCCCTCTGACCGCGCCAGGGGTCGTCGCATTCCTCGCCGTGGTATGGCTTTCCTCCGGCGCGTGGAACCTGTTGTCGCGGAAACTGTGGATCCACAGCACCTGCAGGTCGTGCGGCGGCCGGGCACTCGTGGTTCGGAGCAGGGAAGTATCCGATATATGCGCGGCCTGCCGGGCGAAGATCGGCGGGGGTTCCCGGCTGGGGCATGAACGGACCAGGAGGATCCAGGGGATCGTCGGCCACCGAAGGTTCGTGATGGCGGCGTCCCTGGCTGTTCCGGGCGTGGGGGCGCTGTGGTCCGGAAAAGTTATCCGGACGCTTCTCTACGGGATCGTGCTTTCCCTTTCTCTCGCAGCCGTCAGTTGCTCTCTCGGCGGCGGGCGGGTGGGCGGCCCGATCATCGCGGAGCTTCAAAGGATCGTATTGTGGCTGGCGATCGCTCTGACAGCCCTGTTCTGGGCGGGCGGAGCGGCGTGGGGGATACGTTCGTTCACGATCCTTCAGCGGAACCAGAATGTCGCGGGAGAGCGGGTGTAGGGAATGCAGGGAAAGATAAGCGACTTCAGCATCCCGGACATATTCCAGCTTGTCGCCACCCAGGGGAAGAGCGGATCGCTCACTATCCGCGGATACGATATTGAAACGGTGTTCATGTTCTCGGAAGGGATGATCGTCGACGTGCAGACCGACCGGCGCGCTCCTTCGGGGATGCTCGGAGCCATGCTGGTGGACGCAGGGCTTCTCACCGGGGAGCAGCTCCGCCGGTTCCTCGATGCCCAGGAAAAAGGCGGCAAGAAGCTGGGCGAAGCTCTCATGGAAAAGAGCATGATCTCCGGGGATACGCTGGCCAGGTACCTTTCCCTCCAGATCAAGGAGAGCCTCTTCGAAACCTTGAAGCTCCAGGAGGGCGACTACCGTTTCCAGGGTTTCTCGGTGCGACCCCCGGCCTGGATGTCGACCCCCGTTCGCGCCGACGTCCTGATGATGGAGGGGATGCAGTTCATCGACGAATACCGGACCTACCGGGCGAAATTCCCCCCCGGCGATTTCCGCGCTGTCAGGAAACCGGGGGAAAAAGCGGATACGGCCGCCATCTCCGATATGGAGCGGCGGGTCTGGATGGCGCTCGATTTTTCGGCGGAGCCGCAACGGATCTTCCGGAAGGCCTGTCTTACATGGTTCGAGGGGATCAAGGCGCTGTTCTCGCTTCTGGACCGCGGCCTGGTGGAGATAGCGAGCTCGGAGGAGAAGCGAGTCGAGCCCGGACGGGCGATACGGGAGGAGAACGAGAGGAACCTGAAGATCGGGTATCTGAGGGCGGCGGTCTGGGCCGTTGCGGCCGCCGTGGCAGCCGCCTGGATCTACTCGCTCCTTCTTTCCCCGGACGCGACGGGCGCTTTCGCGAAGTGGGTCAGGTTCTTCTGAAAAGGAACGTGCGGGAGGCGGATGGAAACCATGGATAGCGGCAGGAATGAGATGCGGTTCGACGATGTCAAGGTGCTGCCGGACCTCTTCGGAAGGCACGACGAGCACCTGAAGGTCATGGAGCTCGCGCTTGGCGTTTCAATCCACCCGAAGGGGAACGAGGCGGTGGTGACCGGAGATCCTCTCCAGGTGGAGCTGGCGGTCAAGGTCATCACGGGGCTTTACCGCGTCCTTCGCAAGGGGATACCTGTCACCTCCAGCGACGTGGCCTCCGCCATAAGAATCGTCAAGTCGGACAGGAACGCCGATGTCGCCACGGTTTTCCAGGACGTGGTGTTCATGTCATCCCGAAGCAAGATCATCACGCCGAAGAGCGTCGCGCAGAAGAGGTACCTCGACGCCATACGGGAAAACGACATCGTCTTCGGCGTGGGGCCCGCGGGCACGGGCAAGACGTTTCTGGCTATGGTGATGGCCGTCAGTTTCCTCATGCGGAAAGAGGTCAAGAGGATCATCCTTACCCGTCCCGCCGTCGAAGCGGGGGAGAAGCTTGGTTTTCTGCCCGGAGACATGGCGGAGAAAGTGAACCCGTACCTTCGCCCGCTGCACGATGCCCTCTATACGATGCTCGAGTACGAGCAGGCGGCGAAGCTCATGGAGCGCGGGTCGATCGAAGTGGCCCCGCTCGCTTTCATGCGCGGCCGGACGCTGAACGATTCGTTCGTGGTGCTCGACGAGGCGCAGAACACGACTTCCGAGCAGATGAAGATGTTCCTCACGAGGATAGGCTTCAGCTCCAAGGCGGTGATCACGGGCGATATAACGCAGACCGATCTGCCGTCGGGTCGAGTTTCCGGCCTGAACGAGGCGTTGTCCATCCTCGCAGGCGTCGGGGGGATCCGGTTCTGCCACTTCACGGAGATCGACGTGGTGCGCCATCCGATCGTCCAGGAAATCATAAAGGCATATGAGAGATACGAGAAACGGTGATAGCGACATGCGGCCCCGGGAGGCCGCGAACGGACGGCGAGGGCTTCTCCTGCGGGAAACCTTCATAGGGCTGGTCTCGGCCGCGGTTTTCGTCGTCCTGTTCTATCTCTGGGGCGAGGAGATGTTCCCTGGAACCGCGGGACGGATGGGCGGCATCTTCCCGTTCGTCGGCGCGGTGGCGCTGACGCTTGCGGTGGCCCTGTTTCTCACGGAATGGTTCGGGTTCGCGCGCCGGGAGGTGAGCAAGGTCCGCCTTGCGGCGAGGGATTTTCTCTTCCTCTGCCTGCTCTCCCTGATTCTCATGTTCCTTGCGAAGGGTGTCGTGGAGGTGCTCCCGTCCGTCCCGAACATCAACAGGGCCATGCCTGCGCGTCTTTACGTGTATCTGATACCGCTGCCTGCCTTCGCCATGATCGTGCGGATACTTCTGAATTCCGAGGTCGCGATAATCTTCACGGTCGCTGCGTCGGTGCTCTCCGCCGCCGCAGCCGGGGGAAGATGGCCCGCCCTCCTGTTCCTGCTGCTGTCGGGAACGGCGGGCGCCTCGCGGTCCGGAAGGATCCAGGACCGGTACAGGATGCTCATGGTCGGCGTCCTCGCGTCTCCGATATGCGCGGCCGGGGCCATCGCCCTGGAGCTTGCGTTCCACGGGTCTGCGGGAATCATGTGGGCGGGCATCTTCGCCGGGATAAACGTGCTTGCCGCGGGGCCGATCGCGCTGGCCCTCCTGCCGGTGGCGGAATACGCCTTCGGCTACGCGAGCGATATCCGTCTTATGGAACTCGCCGGCACGGGCCACCCGCTTCTCAAGCGGCTTATGATCGAGGCCCCGGGGACATTCCACCACAGCGTCGTCGTGGGCACGCTAGCGGAGTCGGGCGCCTCCACGATCCACGCCAATCCTTTGCTGTGCCGCGTGGCGGCCCTGTTCCACGACGTGGGGAAGGTGACCAAGCCGCAATATTTTTCCGAGAACCAGGCCGGGTTCGAGAACGTTCACGACGCGCTTTCGCCGGGGATGAGCAGGGTGGTCATCATCTCGCACGTCAAGGAGGGCTTGCGGCTTGCCAAGGAGCACCGCCTGGGCGACCGGATCGCGGAGATCATCGCGCAGCACCACGGGACCAGTTTCCTGTACTTTTTCCTCGACAAGGCGCAGCCGCAGATCCAGGAGCGCCGGGATTCCGAGGAGACCTTCAGGTATCCCGGCCCCCGGCCCAGGACGCGCGAGGCGGCGATAATCATGCTGGCCGATTCCGTGGAAGCGGCCTCCCGCAGCCTGAAGGACCCCTCGCAGGCCGAGCTCGACGAGAGCGTCATGCGGATCGTGAACCGCGCCTACATGGACGGCCAGCTGAACGAGTGCGACATGACGTGCGACATGACTCTGCGCGACCTTCACGCCGTGAGCCAGGCGTTCATGAAGGTCCTTTCCGCCGTGCTGCACGCCCGCGTCGATTACCCGGAGAGCGGGAAAGGCCCGTTGAGCCAGGTCCCTTGATTTCCGCGACCTTGTTCCGGATCAGCATCCGGCAGCACCCCAGGCCGGCCCCGTTCCATGGAGGGCGGCTCCGCGTCCTGGTCCGTAGGACGCTTTCCTCGATCGCTCCCGCGTCGGCGGACATCCGGATCCTCGTGGTCGACGACCTCGAAATGAAAAAATGGAACAGTGAATTCCTCGGACGTCGCCGGACCACCAACGTCATATCCTTTCCGGAAGAAGACCCACCGGGCGCGGTACCCGGGAAGCAGGCACATCGCTCTATGCTGGCCGGCGACATCCTCATCTCCGCGCCCACCTGCCTTCGTCAAACGGCCGGATGGCCCGGATCCCCGGAAGAGAGGGTCCTGTATTTCATAATTCACGGGATCCTCCATCTTGCGGGATACGACCACGAGCGCGGCGCGACGGATGCGCGGCGGATGCGCGCGGCCGAAGATAAGCTGTACCGCTCCGTCCTGGGCGTAAATAAAGCGCGAGGAAAATGAGGACCAAGTTCTCCATGTAACTAATGCGCTAACGGGGACGCAGGGCGTAGCGGGGGGCTTCCACGGAGCGGCGTATGGAGCGAAGGGATAAATTGCGTCGAAGCGGAATCCGCAGTGAGCGGGCGAAGGTCGCGAACGTAGCTCCGGGGAAGTCCCCCCGCGAGCCCGTAGTCCTGAGCGGGATGACGCCATGAAGGTGGACATCGAGCGGCAGATCCAGCAGTCGGCGGAGGAGACCGCGGGGAAGATCCGCGACCTGCTCGCCGCCCGGAAGGTATTCTCC
>JAENIX010000131.1 GCA_016844415.1 Actinomycetota bacterium
GTGGTCTGCGTTCTGCCGAGCATATTGATTTCCCGGTTCAACGTGCCGTTCTACTTCGGGGGCACGGGCCTTCTGATCGTGGTGGGAGTGGCCATGGACACGGTTCAGCAGATCGAATCGCACCTCATCACGAGGCATTACGAGGGATTCCTCAAGAAGGGACAAATCAAGGGGAGGAGGTCATAAGGCCTATGTTGGGAATCATCCTGCTGGGGCCTCCCGGCGCCGGTAAAGGGACGCAGGCGAAGAAGATCTCCGACGAGTTCGCCATCCCCCAGATTTCGACCGGCGACATGCTTCGCGAGGCGGTGAACAACGGGACGGAGATGGGGAAGAAGGCGAAGAGCTTCATGGACCAGGGCGGTCTGGTGCCAGACGAGGTGGTAATCGGGATAGTCAAGGACCGGCTCCAGGCCAAGGATTGCGACAAGGGGTTCATCCTGGACGGGTTCCCGCGGACCATTCCACAGGCGCAGGCCCTCGACCGCGTCACGAACGACCTGAAGAAGGAAATACGCGTGGTGCTTTCCCTCGAGGTCGACGAGAAGGAGCTGATGGAGCGGCTTTGCGGACGCAGGACATGCGCGGGATGCAAGGCCATGTACCATGTCACGTTCAACCCGCCCAAGGCGGAAGGCAAGTGCGACAAATGCGGCACCGCCCTCATGCAGCGCGACGACGACAAGGAAGAGACGATAAAGGCGAGGCTCGTCAACTACAAGAAAATGACCGAGCCGCTCCTGCAGTACTACAAGGGAACGGGGAAAATCCGTTCCGTTATGGCCACCGGGGACATCGGAAGGATCTACGCGAATATCGCCAATATCCTCAGATAGCCGATGATCATCATCAAATCGCCCCGGGAGATCGAGGCGATGCGGCGCGCAGGCGCCATCGTAGGCAGGTTCTTTGAAGAAGCGAAATCGTTGATAAGGCCTGGAGCCACGACGTACTCGCTCGAGGAATTCGCCGAGGAGTATGTGGTCCGGAACGGAGTAAAGGGGGCGTTCAAAGGATACCTGGGGTATCCCGCGAACCTGTGCACCTCCATAAACGAGGAAGTGGTTCACGGTATCCCTTCCAGGAAGCGTTTCCTGCGGGAAGGCGACATAGTGAGCATAGACTTCGGGGTCGTCCTGGAGGGATATTACGGCGACGCGGCGATGACATATGCCGTCGGCGTCGTGCCGGAATCATCCCTGAAGCTCATGCGGGCTACCGAGGCGGCGCTTGAAAATGGGATTGCCGCCGCCCGTCCGGGGAACCGCCTCGGGGACATATCGGTCGCGGTGCAGGAGACGGCTGAGTCGGCCGGTTTTTCGGTAGTGCGTGATTTCGTGGGCCACGGGATCGGGAAAAGCATGCACGAGGAGCCACAGGTCCCCAATTTCGGCGTCCGCGGGACAGGACCGAAGCTGGCCCCGGGGATGGTGCTTGCAGTGGAGCCGATGGTCAACGAAGGCGGATACGGTGTCGAGGTCATGCCGGACGGGTGGACGGTCGTCACGAAGGATCGCAGCAGGTCGGCGCACTTCGAGCATGTTATTGCGGTGATGGAAGAAGGCTCAATGATCTTGAGCCTTCCCTGAAACGGAAGGGGAGCGAAAGAAAGCGGGAAATGGCGAAGGAAGAAGCCATAGAAATCGAGGGAACGGTCATCGAGCCGCTTCCGAACGCCATGTTCCGAGTCGAACTGGACAACAAGATGAAAGTGCTCGCTCACATTTCGGGCAAGATGAGGATGCACTTCATCAAGATCCTTCCCGGCGATCGGGTCACGGTGCAGTTGACGCAGTACGACCTGTCGCGGGGGCGGATCATTTACAGATCGAAGTAAAGGGGCTTTGCGATGAAAGTCAGGCCGTCGGTGCGAAAGATGTGCGTGAAGTGCAAGGTGGTCCGGAGAAAAGGCGTTGTCCGGATACTCTGCGAAAACCCGAAACACAAGCAGCGCCAAGGCTGATTGGAAAGGCGCAAACCGCTTAAGGTCAGGAGGGGCATTTGGCACGCATCGCTGGAGTCGACTTACCGAAGAACAAGAAAATCGGGGCCGCGCTTGCCTACATCTACGGAATCGGCAGGACAACGGCCGTCAAGATCCTGGAGGAGGCTAGGGTATCACCCGACACGAAGACCGTTACCCTGACCGAAGACCAGGTCGCGCGCATACGGGACGTCATCGACGCGAACTTCCGCGTGGAAGGGGACCTTCGCAAGGAAATCTCGATGAACATCAAGCGTCTTATGGACCTTGGGACCTACAGGGGCCTGCGACATCGAAAGGGGCTTCCGGCGCGCGGCCAGAGGACCCACACCAACGCAAGGACGCGGAAGGGACCGAGGAAGGGCGCGGTCGCAAGGAAGAAAGAACCCACCAAGAAGTAGGGTAAGGTAATCTCCCCGCGTTTTCGCGGGATCCGGAGGAAGGATGGCGACGCCGAAAAGGAAGGGAAAGAGGAAGGCGCGGAAGAGCGTTCCGGTGGGCATGGCCCATATCAAGGCGACCTTCAACAATACGATCATCACGATCACGGACCCGGACGGAAACACCCTGGCGTGGTGCAGCTCGGGTTCAAAGGGGTTCAAGGGATCGCGGAAGAGCACTCCTTTCGCGGCCACGGTCGCGGCGGAAGAGGTAGCAAAGAAGGCGATGGAATGCGGCCTGAACACCGTGTCCGTACACATCAAGGGGCCGGGGTCGGGCAGGGAGGCGGCTTTGCGCACCCTGCAGGCGGCGGGCCTGAAGATAAACTACATCCGGGACGTAACGCCGATACCGCACAACGGGTGCCGCCCGCCGAAGCGGCGTCGGGTGTAGGTTCGGGCGTACAAAGGAATAAGGCAGAGGAGGAAGGGATTTGGCCAGGTATCGCGAGGCGGTATGCCGGCTTTGCCGGAGGGAGGGGATCGAACTCTACCTGAAGGGGGACCGCTGTTTCACCGACAAGTGCGCAATCAAACGGCGGGGATATCCTCCGGGGCAGCACGGACAGCGGAGGCCCAAGCACAGCGATTACGGTGTGCAGCTTCGGGAGAAGCAGAAGGCAAAGCGGATATACGGCCTTCTGGAGAAACAGTTCCGGAACTATTTCGAGAAGGCCGAGCGGATGAAGGGGAAGACGGGCGACAACCTGCTTATTCTACTGGAGCGGCGCCTGGACAACGTCGTGTACAAGCTGGGGTTCGCCTCCACGCGCAGGGAGAGCCGGCAACTCGTCCGCCATGGGCACTTCAACGTTGGCGGAAGAAGGGTGAACATCCCGTCCTTCCTGGTTTCCGTCGGCGACGTCGTGGAGCTTCGGGAGAAGAGCAGGAAAATCCCTTCCCTCAACGAATCGCTGGAGGCGGTCGTCCGAAAAGGGATCCCGACCTGGCTTGAGCTTGACAGGGATAATTACCGCGGATCGATAAAGACGCTTCCGGCCCGCGCGGACATCAGGGAGCCGATCCAGGAACAGCTGATCGTGGAACTCTACTCTAAGTAAACCTTTTCGGAGCGAAAGAAGGGGAAACCATGTTTCAGAGAAACTGGAAGCAGTTGATAAAGCCTAAGCGGATAGAGATCCAGTCGGATTCGGCGACATCGGATTACGGAAAGTTCGTGGCTGAGCCCCTGGAAAGGGGATACGGGACGACGCTGGGCAATTCGCTGCGCAGGATTCTCCTGTCGTCGCTCCAGGGAGCGGCCATCGCGTCTGTGCGCGTAGAGGGGGTCCAGCACGAGTTTTCCACGATGGTGGGAGTGCTGGAGGATGTCACAGACATCGTTCTCAATCTCAAGGAGATCCGCCTGAGGATGCATTCGCCCGAGCCGCGAAACCTGTACATCGATGCGAAAGGCCCCCGGAGGGTCAAGGCGTCGGATATCCAGCCAGACCCGATGATAGAGATCCTGAACAGGGACCACCACATCGCCGAGCTGTCGGAGAACGCCACGCTGAAGATGGAAATGAACGTTCGGATTGGGAAAGGATACGTGCCGGCGGAGCGCAACCTCGAAGAGGGAGCGCCGATCGGTACGATTCCCATCGACGCCATCTTCTCCCCCATAAG
>JAENIX010000132.1 GCA_016844415.1 Actinomycetota bacterium
TTCCGCGCGCGGGGGAAGCGGAGGCGGTCGCGGCGGTGTTCACCAAGAGCGCCAAACTGGAGAAGATCGACTACGGAAAACTGGCCCGGGCGGACGAGATCCAGATCCTGGAAATAGCCATAGACAAGGAAATCGCGGCGAACAAGACATACCTGGACATGGCCAAGGGGGCCGCGACGAAAGAGGCGAAGGAAATGTTCCTCGCCCTGGCCAAGGAAGAGGACATGCACGCGAGGATCCTCAGGGCGGAAGTCGACTCGATCGGGCGGAACGGTTTCTGGTTCGACATGCAGGAATTCACGATGGAGCAGTAGGGGGAAGCCCGCCTTGGATATTCTCCGGGAAGCCAGGGAAAGGCTGGAAGAGGAAGCACAGCGGATCGAGGTGGAGCTGCGGGTCAAGCTGCCCAAGGAGATCAGCGCGGCGATGTCGCATGGCGACCTCTCGGAGAACGCCGAATACCACGCCGCCAAAGACCGGCAGTCCACGCTGCAGGCCCGGATGGGTCAGATCCAGAAGCGCCTCGCGGACCTGTCGCGGATCGACGTCTCCGGCATCCCGGCCGACAGGGTGGGGCTGGGGAGCGAGGTGACGGTGGAGAACCTCGATACCGGCGAGACGGTGAGCTACACCCTGGTGATCCCGGAAGTTGCGGACGGCAAGAGGAACTTCATTTCTATCGCCGCTCCCGTGGGAAAGGCGCTTCTGAACCGGAAGGTCGGCGACACCGTGACGGTTTCCATCCCGAAGGGCACTTACGAGTTCGAAGTCCGGAAGTTCATCACCATCTTCGGCAAGGGTTTCGAATAGGGGCTGTCGCGTCGCTTCAGGAGAGGTGCGGGAATCTTTTCCGCACCTCTTCGGCGATGCGCTTGACATCCTCGGAACGGCCGCGGGGGCAGACAAGCACCGCGTCTCCGCTGCGGACGACCACGACGTCTTCCATGCCCGCCACGGCGACCACCCCCCTGTCCGTCCGGACGAGTGCATTGCGGCAGTCGAGGAGGATCGCGTCTCCGAAGGTCACGTTCTCCCCCGCGCCCCCCAGGAATTCGTGCAGCGAACGCCACGTGCCGAGATCGCTCCAGCCGAAGTCGGCCGGGATCACGAGAATCCCCTTCTCCTTTTCCAGTATCCCGTAGTCGATGGAGATAGACGGCATGCGCCGGTACGCCTCCCGAAGCCTGCCCGTGAATTCCTTTTTGCCGTAAGTTCGGAAGGCCCCTTCGATGGCGGAGTGGACTTCGGGGAGAAAGCGGGAGAGGCGGTCCCGGAACGTATCCGCGCGGAAGATGAAGATCCCGCTGTTCCATGAGTACCGGCCGGACCTGACGAACCGGCGCGCATCGGCAAGGTCGGGCTTCTCCGTGAAACGCAGAGCGTTGAAGACGCCGTCCGCCTTCCCTCCGAAGGGACCGCCGCGCTCGATATATCCGTAGCCGGTGGCCGGGTGGGCGGGGGTGATGCCGAGGGTGACGAACCGGCCCGAGCGACCTGCGACACGGAACCCTTTCCTCAACACCGATCGGAAGGCGTGCTCCCGGGCAACCGCATGGTCGGCGGGAGCCGCGGCGATCACGGCGTCCGGGTCGCGGCGCGCGATTCGGGCGACGGCCAGCGCCACTGCCGGAGCGGTGTTTTTCCCCTCCGGCTCGAGGAGGATGTTCCTCCCGGGAATGCCCAGGGAGCGCGCGGAGAGGTGCGGGGCGTCCTTCTCGCCGGCGACCACCCAGACGTTTTCCCTCCGCAGAAGGGGGAACAACCGCCGGACGGTCTCCCGGATCATCGGTCCCCGCCCCGTGAGGTCGAGGAACTGCTTGGAACGGCGCGCCCGGCTCTCGGGCCAGAACCGCGTTCCGGAGCCGCCCGCCATTACGACCACGTGATCCATGGGGAAACCCTCCGCGCCGCCGAATTCTTGGGATAGAATACACTCCGTGCGCATAGACCTCAAAAAGAGTTTCGTCACGGGGATCTTCGTCACGGTTCCCCTGATCCTGTCGATCGGCATACTCGTCTGGTTCTTCCAGAAGGTGGACGGCTTCTTCTCCCCTCCCATCGACGGGATTGTCGGCGCCGTCTTTCCGGGGACGACGCACATCCCCGGGACAGGTTTCCTGACGGGGCTGCTGATAATCCTCCTCGTGGGGCTGTTCGCGCGGAACGTCGTCGGGGCGCGCATCCTTGCGGGGATCGACTGGCTGATCGACCGGATACCGGGATACCGTACCGTCCACACGACGATCAAGCAGCTCACGAACGCATTCTCCCCGGAGAGCTCACGGTCGTTCCGGCAGGTCCTTCTCGTCGAATACCCGAAGGAGGGGTCCTACGCTCTCGGTTTCCGGACAGGAACGGTCGAAAGGGAAGGGAAGCCCCTCGCCGTCGTGTTCGTCCCGACGAACAACCTCTACCTGGGAGATGTGCTTTTCATCCCGGAGGAGAAGGTGCTCGTCCTCGACATGCCCGTGGAGCAGGGTGTGAAGATCCTCGTTTCGGGCGGGATCGCCGCCCCGCGGACGTTCGAACGGCTCGGCGGCGACCGCGTGCCGGTTCCCGAGGCGAATACTCCGGAACAATGATCCCGCCGAAGAAGGCGCTTGACAAGCGGAGGCCTTACTCCGTAACCTGAAAGGCACGATGAAAACGGTGACGTTCGCGCAAGACATACTGCGGCTTGGCGGTCTCGCCCTACTGGCCCTACTTCCGGGGCCGGCCCGCCGCCGTGTGAGCGCGTGACGCCGTAGTTTAACGCTCATTACAGGCCGCGGGAACCGGCAAGGTTCCCGCGGCCTTTTTTTTTGGGACGGTCCTGAGTGAGGGCTCTCTTGGGCAGAAGAGGAATCTGGTTATTCAGCAGGGGTTGATGGATCAAAAGGAGAACTCAGGACCGTCCCGGTTTTCCGGGGAAAAGGAGGAAGGAATGGCTGACAAGGTATTCATTTTCGACACGACGCTGCGGGACGGGGAACAGGTTCCCGGGGCCAAACTCGCCAAGGAGCAGAAGGTGGAGATCGCCAGGCAGCTTGCGGCCCTGAACGTGGACATCATCGAGGCGGGGTTCCCGGCGTCGTCGCCGGGAGACTTCGACGCCGTGCGCACCGTCGCGCGTGAGGTGAAGGGCCCGGTCATCACGGGGCTCGCCCGGGCGGTCCGGAAGGACATCGACACGCTCTGGGAAGCGGTCAAGGTCGCGAAACGCCCCCGCATCCACACGTTTCTCGGGACCTCCGACATCCATATCCAGAAGAAGTTCCGGTCTGATCACGACAAGATACTCCAGTGGTGTGTAGACACGGTGAAGTACGCGAAGTCTCTCTGTCACGACGTGGAGTTTTCCACCGAGGACGCTGCGCGCACCGACTTCGAGTTCCTCTGCCGGAGCGTGGAGGCGATCGTGAAGGCCGGAGCGACGACTATCAACGTTCCCGACACGGTGGGATACGCGACGCCGCAGGAGATGTCGGACCGGATCCGCCGCCTGAAGGAGAAGGTCCCGGCGCTCGACAGGGCGGTGATTTCGATGCACTGCCACAACGACCTGGGGATGGCAACGGCGAACACGCTGGCGGGGATCGCGGCCGGCGCGAGGCAGGCCGAGGTGACGGTGAACGGGATCGGCGAGCGGGCCGGGAACGCCGCGCTTGAAGAGGTCGTGATGGCGATCCGGACCCGGAAGGAGGTCTTCGGACACCTTTACACCGATGTGAAGATCAAGGAAATCGCCAAGACGAGCAAGATGGTCTCCGCCCTCATGGGGCTCCCGGTGCAGCGGAACAAGGCCATCGTCGGCTCCAACGCCTTCGCGCACTCCTCCGGCATCCACCAGGACGGGATACTCAAGGATCGCTCCACCTACGAGATCATCCGGCCCGAGGACGTCGGGGTATCGGCCCACACGTTCACTCTTACGGCGCGCTCGGGGCGCGCGGCGCTCAAGCACCACATCTCTTCCTTCGGCCACAGCCTGACTGAACCCCAGATGGACGCCGTATACCGGAAGTTCATCGAGGTGGCCGACAAGAAGAAGGAGGTGAAGGTCGAGGAACTC
>JAENIX010000133.1 GCA_016844415.1 Actinomycetota bacterium
GTCTTGCGGTCGATCAAGGTAACGCGCGCGGTCCTCCCGCTTTCGCCCAGAAGGGCCAACAGGTGGAGGGCGAAAAAAGAGCCGGCCGGCCCGGCCCCGATCACGCCGACGGACGCGCCGTCAGGCAGGGGATCCGCGCCGATCCCGTCAGGTACTGCGGGGTTTGCCATGATATTCGATCTCGTTCTCCGGCTTTAGAAATTCACGCCGATCGTTCCCGTGGTGCTCCCGGTGCTTCCCCCGCCTCCCCCTCCTCCTCCGGACAGGCCCACAGCCACCCCGGCGGCCACGGCGCCCAGCAAAACGAGGATCCACAAGTTATCGTACCATGATGCCCCTGCGCTTCGATGACCTGCACTCATCGCGGGCCAACCCGCCTCCCGCAGCATCCTTGCAATGCTGCGCGCCGCTTCCTCCGCTCCGCCAGTGCCGGATGGCCATTCGAACTCCCCGAGGAATATCGGGTCCGCTTCCCCTCTCCGGGCGGAGAGAATCCTGGCGAACGTTCTCCCGCTCCTTCCTTCCATCACCAGCAGCCCGACACGTGAAGCGCCCGCGTTCGCAGCCAGTTCCGACAGCATCTTCCCGCTGCCTTTTCCGTCCGGGGAGTGCGCCAGGAGCTCGCCCAGAGTCGCCACGCGGTCGCGCCGGATACGCAGTGGCGATGCTGAAATGACACGTATCCTTCCTGGGGTCGTCCCCCGCGGCTTGCCGTCGACACTGATCAAGGCGCCCGGAGGGATGGACTGCACCAGAAGTTCCGTTTCCGGAGCCGTGCGCAAACCGGCCCGGGACCAGGATTCCCTGAAGGCAGGTGAAAACAGGGCGGGATCCGGGGAAAAACCGGGGCGCATGGCCCTGGAACGGGCGAACATCTCCTCCGCTCCCGCGGTGTTCCCATCCCATAGGCCAAGCAGCCCACGCCTGAGGAATATTTCCGCGAAAAGGGGGCGAGTCCCTTCCCCTATGCGGAACCTTCTCGCCTCGCCTTCCGCTTTGGAAAGGAGGGCTTCCGCCTCCCGCGTATCCATCCGGTCCATCCTGCGGACCGCTTCCGCCAGCGTCGCGGATATCCTCTCCAGTGATGCGTCGTCGGCCTCCGGGAAAATCCCCTTCGGATCCTGGGGCGCCGGCGCGATGGGGGGGGATACCCACCGGACGTTCAGGTCGCTCTGCAGCATCTGCGGCAGCGGAGCCATCCGTTGACGTGCTATTTCCTCCGGAACTGAGGGGCCGGAAAGCTTCAAAAGGAGGCATGTCTCCGGCGCTGGATTCTCGGCTTGCGCCCATCCGGCCATTCCCGCCCCTTCCAGGACGAGAGCGGCGGATAGGAGCAGGGCGATAGCCCTATGTGCGCTTGACGTAAATCTCATCCGTGATGTCCCGGTCCACCGCCACCGTCGTCTCTCCTATCTGGAGGACGTATGAGGGGTTCCTCTGGAGAAGGCGCAGGCGGCTCCCCGGGACGATTCCCAGCGAACTGAGTTTCTCCAAACGCTTCCTTGATTTCGGAGTGATGAAGACGATTCGCACGATTTCCCCCAGCGCAGCGTCCGAAAGGCGCGTCACCATGGGTTGTATCTCGGTGCGGATCCTGTCGCAGCAGGCCCCGCGTGGAATCGGCCTTCCGTGAGGGCAAACCGGAGGATGCCCGAGAAATGTGCAGACGCTTTCCGTGACGGGCGTGGTCAGTATGTGTTCGAACTTGCAGGCACTGCTCTCGGTCTGCGTGGGATCGAGATCGAAAAGGTTCTGAAGAAGCACCTCCGCGAGCCGATGCCGCCGGATGATCCCCCGGGCGCGCTCATCTCCCGTCCTGGTAAGCCTCAGGTCGTCTCCAGTCACTTCCACGTGACCGGCAGCGGCCAGCTCATCAAGGAGAAGTTCCGGCCCCTCCTCTTCAGAACATTCCAGAAGCCGCGGTTTTGTGGAACGGTTCTCTTCCCGAAGCGTCCAGATCAGCTCCAGGATTTCGTCATGCCCGTACTCGGTCATTTGCGGGCCCCTTTCGAAAAAAGCGACCTGAAGAAATTCACGACCTTCGACTCGGGGATGGGAAAGGAATAGTGGCATCTCGGGCAGCATACCAGCGAGCAGCCCTTTCCCAACGGGCACCCGGTCCTGCAACCTCCATCGGAGGAGTCGATCACATATTGGCAAAGCGGGCAGGGTATTTTCAAGTGTTTCCTCGGATCAGAATGCGATTCCGGCCTTTCTCGCTGCGAAATTCACCAGTGCCCCGACAAGTATGGCGAACGGGAAAATGAATATCGCCATCCCCGCCGCAACTTTATAGCCGTGCTCCTTGACGATGACCAGGAAATTTGCGAGACAGGGTATGAACAGCGTTATGGTGACCAGGCTCACGAGGACCTGCAGATTCGTCAGCAGACCCGCCCTGGCCATGTCGAAAAGCCCCGCGGCCCCGTAATCCCTACGCAAGAAACCGATCAGGAACGCCTCTGCGGTTTTCGGCGGAAGGTCGAGCACCCCCACCACTATCGGCTCCGCGGCCTTCTGCAACAACAGAAGCCAGCCGAACCTGTCCGCCACGAAAAGGAGGAATGTTCCGAGGATGAAAAGGGGAACCGCCTCGCGCAGGTACCATTCGATGCGCGCCATCGTCTTTACTACCAGGTTTCCCAACAGGGGCATCCGTATGGGGGGGATTTCCAGGATGAAATCCGAGGACTCGCCGGGGATCACCTTCGACGCGAGGTACCCGACCGCCAGGATCACCCCGATCAGGATGACGAGCCATGCCGTGGTCGCGGCCGCCCCGACTTTCCCCAGCATCCCCAGGATCACCCCAAGTTGCGCGGAGCAGGGGATCCCGAGCGCCAGGAGCAGCGTGACTATTATCCGCTCCTTGCGGGTTTCGAGGATACGGGTCGTCAGGGTCGCCATCGTGTCGCAGCCCAGCCCCAGTATCATGGGGAGAACCGCCTTGCCGTTGCACCCGATCCGCTTGAAGACGCGGTCAACCATGACCGCAAGCCGGGGCAAATAACCGGAATCCTCGAGGATGCCGAATCCGAGGAAGAAGGTTCCCACGATCGGAAGCACGATGGCGATCGCGTAGGACAGCGCCATCGATATCATCCCGTACGGTCCCACAAGGAAATCACGCGCGAGGGGCCACGGTAAGGCCCTCTCGGTCACCCATACAGCCGCCGGGACGATCCCTTTCCCGAACAACCCTCCTTCCAGCAGGTCCACGAGGAACTTCGCCCCTAACACCCCGACGAACTCGTACGCCAGGAAAAGGACGGCAAGCAGGATCGGCAAGCCATAGAGGGGATCCATGGCTAAACGTCCGAAAGCCTGCGGCCAGTCGGTCCCGCGGGACTCGGCCGGCTCCTCCCCCAACCCGCCGAGCAGGGAGTCGATCCACTGCAGGCGCATCTGGTTGACCCTGTATGCGATGTCCTCGCCCATCTCCTCAACCATGAGGTTCCGGATCGCGTTCATCTCCTTTATGCTATCGCCCCTTACGTTCCCGGCAAGCCAGGGGGTCAGGGAATCGTCTCCGCAAAGCAGCATGAGGGCGAGGGCGCGCTTTCCGATAGGCGCGGTATCCGGAATTAGCTGTTCCAACTGCGCAATAGCCGAATCTATCTTTTCACCGTAGGAGATCCGCAGCGACGGCGGTTTCGACCGCTCCGACAGCGACATGAGCCTGTCGACACCCTTCTTGGTCACTGCGACCGTCGGGATTGCGGGAATCCCGATCTTTTTTTCGAGCTCATCGACTCTCGGCATCACCCCCCTGGCCATGGCTTCGTCGGCCATGTTGACGGCGAGGATCAGGGGCACTTCCATCTCCGCCAGCTGAATGGTGATCATGAGTGACCTGCGCATGTTCTTGGCGTCGCAGACCTGGATGATCCGTGCGCCCGTCTCGGCCATCAGGATGTCTCGCGTGACTTTTTCGTCCTCTGACATCGGGAGGAGCGAATAGACTCCAGGGGTGTCTATCACCTCGACGGAGCCGTCACGTTCCCTTGCATCCCCCCGCGTGATCTCGACGGTCGTCCCCGGATAATTGGAAACGGTCACGTATCTCCCGGTCAGGTATCCGAAGACGACGCTTTTCCCGACGTTCGGGTTGCCGACGAGGATGACCTTCCCTGACGTCCCGGGGGGGGCAACTGCTTCGCTTCTCATCCGATCTTCTCCGTATCCCCCGATGGACTGCATCGGCTGCAATATCCGTAAATCGCAAGCCGATGCATCGTGGGAGAGAAACCGTGCCGTCTCGCCACCTTCTCCTGAAGTTCCTCGATCCTCGGTTCCTCGAACTCCGCGACCTTCCCGCAGGCGGTGCAGACGAGGTGATCGTGGTGTTCCGTAAGGTTGCTTTCGTACCTCTTGGCCCCCTCTCCGAAATCCAGCTCTTTGGCGTATCCCATCCTCGTAAGCAGTTTAAGGGTCCGGTAAACCGTCGCCGATCCGATGTTCCTGTTCTTAACGCGCACTTTTCGGGTCAACTCCTCGACTGTCGGGTGACGGCATGACCGGAAAAAGACTTCAATTATC
>JAENIX010000008.1 GCA_016844415.1 Actinomycetota bacterium
CGGGCGGGAAGTGTTTCGGGTTCGATGTGATGATCGCTTTAGCCTTTCCCGCTATTGCGGCGGCGAAGAAAATATCGTCGGCAGGGTCAGGGGAGATCTCGACGGAGTACCAAGGTTGGACCAGCACGCCGCCACGACGCAACGAGGCGATAAGATTGCCGGTATGGGCGGTCCGTACCCGGAGGCGATTGAGCACCTCATTGTACTCGTCGAGGATATCTTCGGTCAGGATGAGATCGAAGGAGCGCTTCTTGCGATCCAGCCATCTTTCGAGGAGAAGGCGAGAGGGATTATCCGATACGGCCAGCTCCTTCCGGGTGGGAGAGAAGAAGGCCTGGATCCCCCTCATGAGGACGCTCGTGTCCAGGACGTAGCGGTGGCGCTTACCTCGCCGTGATGGTGACAACGGCCGTCTCGCCCTTTCCGGCGTGTGAACTGCGCCCTGATCGGACGTCGGATACGGCCTCGTCGATGTCCTCCTCGGTGATCCTTGCCTCCCGCATCTCCCTGGCGATGGCATCCGCTGTCTCCCGGAACCGCTTCCTCCAATCGTCCTTTGGGCGTCCCCGGCGAATCGGAGCAACCTCTTCCTTTTCGGACTCGCAATGGCGGAGTAGGAGGAGAGGCTGCGACAGGTCGATCCGGATCGTTGCCGGAGCCATGACCTCGCCCCTGGTCGGGCGGAACCGAAGAATGAGCCATTTCTGTTTCCCGGTGATCCAGGCCGAGTAGTGCGGGCGCACGTTTTCGACGATCTTGGCGATCCGACGCGGAGAAAGTCCCAGTTCATGGAACGTGTGGGCGAGGTAGACGTCGTAGACGGAGCGCTCGTCCAGCAACCTCAGGCTTCCCTTTCCACGTCCGGAAAGGCTGGCTTTGACGACGCCGGTCTCGAGAAAACGGCTCAGGTCTTTCTGGCGGACACCCCAACCGGCGAAGAGGTCGATGGCCTTGCCCAATTGGACTTGCAGCATGATATGTAACCTCCTTTAGGGTTACATTATCTTCCTGATGGACACGTGTGTCAATCCTGTCCATCCTGTCCAGGCTGTCCTGCCTATGCTTTCTGGATATTGCCCCACCGGGCCGCTTTCTTCGCCATCCACGGGTTGATCCCAAGGCGCTCTGCGATGCTGGTAAAGGGCATGCCCAACCTGCGGAGATGTAAGACTTTTTCTGAAATCTTTATGTAGACCGGGATTGCGTCCTCGTCCGTCGGGTTCACCTCGATGGGGATCTCGGACGCGGTTCGAATTCTTTCAGATGGGGCGCGCCATTTTTCCGTTGCCACGCATTGCGAGGATTCGAAGTAGCCGAATCCTCCAGGGCGCGTCGTTCCTTTGAATGAGTTGGCTTCCCCGCAATGTTCGGCACACGCCGCGCTGAATTTTTTGACAGGATTGACCGAGGTTATATGGTGTGGACAAGCTCTGGGACAGGACCAGACTGCTCAAGGAAGGGAAGGAATTGTCCGCCTTCCTGGCACGACAGGCTTTCAATCAGATTCCGGGCATGAGCGCTGTTGCGGCGCTGATCGTCGGCTGGTGGGTCGCTTCGACATTCACCACCTCTCCCTTCAGGGCGTTCATGGCCAGATGGGGTCTCATGAAGGGGGGCAGTCACGTCGTCAGCGGCAGCACCTACCGGTTCCTCTCCATTGTCCTGCCGATCCTCGTGGCGGCGGTCACCGCATACGCGGTCAGCAAGATTCTGAAAGTCGTTCGTGAACAACAAATGCAGAAGAACATGATCAGGGTCTCGCAGCTTGGAGAAGAGATTCAGGCCCTGGTCAACGACAGGCTCTCCATCCTGGAAAAAGCGAAGGAGGCCGGACTGCTCTCCGACGGGGAGTACCTCACGAGAAAGGCGAATCTGTACAACGAATATGCCAGAATTCCTTCCTCGCAAATCAAGGATCTTCTGATCGGCAAACTCACCAACTGACTTATCCGAAAGTCATCTTCCCAAACTGGTATAGAAAAGTTAGAAGGAAAGCGTTTCGATCCAGTAGTGCCCAGTTTCGTCCGGTATGGCGCACCATATCAATATTTATAGGGAATCCGGATGGACGCTGCCGAAGGGAACAATTCATTGAATTTTCATTCAATTTTTACCGAATAGTGAAACCGGGGAAGAGTTGACATGGCCCGATAAACCTCCGGGGGGATCGAAAGGAGAGTGTAATGACAACGAGCCTGTTCAAATGGAAAAATGATTTTTCTGTCGGCATCAAGGAATTGGACGATCAACACAGGAGTTTTTTTGAAATCCTTAACCGGTTGGGGGAGGCGGCAGGGAGGAATAAGGGTATCGAGGTCGTCGGCCTTGTGTTGCAAGAGCTAAACGAGTACAGCCGTCACCATTTTGCCGAAGAAGAAAACTGGCTTAGGGTCGTAGGGTTCCCCGGACTTCAATTTCAGAAAAAGCAGCATGAATTCTTCATCTCGCAGGTTACGGATTTACTGGACAAATATTCTAAAGGGGACGCCAACCTCCCGATCAGCACGATGGAATTTTTGAGGGACTGGTTGCTGAGCCATATCCTGGAAAATGATAAAAAATACGGGACGTATATGCACGATGTTCGGGAGTAGGGGAAATTAGGGGAAGGAGAGCGTTTCCTCCCAGTAGTGCCCGGTTTCGTCCGGTATGGCGCGCCATCGGAATCCTCAAAGGGAATCTGGCCTGATGCCGGGTTCCCTTTTTCGGTTTTTCGGCCCGTGTGGCTGATTTGTGGTTCGTATGATATTGGCGGTGAAGATTCGATCGCTTTCACGCGATACATATAATTCGAGGCCGATGTTGATTTATGCGCATCTGCGTGAGACATCTGGAGTGCAAATATGAAGCACCAAATCGAGGATCTACTGGATATTCCCCGGCTTCAGGCTGCTTTGGACAGCCTTTACGCCTCGTCCAAAATCCCCTCCGCCATCATCGACAACGAAGGAAAAATCCACACCGGTTCCGGTTGGCAGGACGTCTGCACGAAATTCCATCGCGTCCACCCCGAGGCCCGGAAGCGGTGCATCGAGAGCGACATCTACATCACCGGCCACATCGGCGAGGCCAACCCCTCGATCACCTATAAATGCCCTCACGGGCTGGTGGATTCGGCGACCCCGATCTTCATCGAGGGCGAACACATCGGGAACGTCTTCACGGGTCAACTGTTCCTTGAAGAGCCGGATCTGGATTACTTCCGGTCGCAGGGAAGTGCTTACGGATTCGACGAAGAAAAATATATCGACGCGGTGAAGAAAGTCCCGGTCATCACGGGGCAGGCATTGCAGGAAAACTTGGCATTCGTAGCACACCTCACGGGAATGCTCGCGGAGATGGGGCTGAAGCGTGCGAGGGAAAAGGAGGCCGAGAAGCGGTTCAGGGAGAGTGAGGAACGGTACCGGGCGGTGGTGGAGGGACTGCCGGACGTCGTGATGCGCTTTGACCGCGACGGACGGCACCTGTTCGTATCCGATAACGTCAGCAGGGTGGTTGACCTCCCGGCGGCGCAATTCATCGGCAAGACCCATCGCGAGCTTGGTTTTCCCGAAGCGCAGTTCCGGTTTTGGGAGGACGCCATCCTGGGTGTGTTCGACAGCGGCGCGCCTTACGAGACCGAGTTTACGTTAGAGGGCAGGCAAGGGCCGGTGATCTTCAACTGGCGGCTCGTGCCCGAGCGGGACGCACAGGGGATGGTCCAATCGGTGCTCTCTTTCAAGCGCGATATCACCGACCACCGCCGGGCGGAGGAGAAACTGCGCCAATCGGAGAAGAAGATCCTGGAATCTCAAAATCTCTTGCAGGCGGTAGTGGACGGGACGACAGACGCTGTCTACGTCAAGGATCTGCAGGGACGTTACCGTCTCTTCAACGCCGCGGCTTCGCGCTTCACGGGGAAGAGTTTCGCCGAGGTGATCGGAAACGACGACACCATCCTGTTCCCCGCCGATGAAGCCAGGACGGTCATGGAAGGCGACAGGGGCGTCATCGCCTCCGGGAAGACGTTGACATACGAGGAACATGTCACGACCGCGGAGGGAGAGAAGGTGACCTTCCTCTCGACGAAGGGGCCCATGGTCGACGAACACGGCAATGCCACCGGGCTTTTCGGCATCGCCCGTGATATCACCGGGCAGAAGCGGGCGGAGGAGTCCATTCGGGAGAGCGAGGCGAAGTATCGCGGCTTGTTCGAGCACATGCAGGAAGGATGCGCGTATTGCAGGATGATCTTCGAGAACGGCGATCCGATGGATTTTATTTATCTCTCCGTCAACACTGCGTTCGAGACTCTGACGGGGTTAAAGGATGTCGCCGGGAAGCGGGTTAGCGAGGTCATCCCGGGCATCCGATCGTCCGATCCCGCATTGTTCGAAACCTATGGTCGTGTGGCACGCACCGGCGAACCCGAAAAGGTCGAGATTTTCGTCGAAGCGTTGCAGCAGTGGTTCTTGATCTCCGTCTACTCCCCGGAACAGGAGTATTTCGTCGCCGTGTTCGACGTCATCACCGACCGCAAGCGTGCCGAAGTCCAGAAGGAAAAGTTGCAGGCCCAGCTCCTGCAGGCGATGAAGATGGAGGCGGTGGGCCGCCTGGCGGGGGGCGTGGCGCACGACTTCAACAATCTCCTGACGGTGATCATCGGCAACGTGGCGTTGGCTCTGATGAAGCTTACCCCGTCCGATCCGGCCAAGGGCCTGCTCGACGAGGCGAACAAGGCCGCGGAGAGGGCGACCCGGCTGACGCAGCAGCTTCTTGCGTTCTCCCGCAAGCAGATCATCGAGCCGAAGGTCCAGGACATCAACATCCTGATGGTCGATCTGAACAAGATGCTGATCCGCCTGATCGGGGAGAATATCGACCTGAAAACGATCCCCGGCGAGGACCTCTGGTTGGTGAAGGTCGACGCCGGTCAGTTCGAGCAGATCTTGGTCAACCTGGCGGTGAACGCCCGGGACGCGATGCCTGACGGCGGGAAGGTCGTCATCGAGACCTCGAACGCGGAGCTGGACGACGACTACTGTTCCCGCCATCCCTACGTCAAGCCGGGAAGGTTCGTCGTGGTGGCCGTGAGCGACACGGGGCACGGCATGAGCGAGGAGGTCAAGGAGCATATTTTCGAGCCGTTCTTCACTACGAAAGCCAAAGGGAGCGGGACCGGCTTCGGCCTTGCGACGACCTACGGTGCGGTGAAGCAGGCAGGGGGCTCCATCGAAGTGTATTCAGAGGTCGGGATGGGGACGACCTTCAAGATCTACCTGCCGCGGATTGAAGGAGAAACCTCAAAGTTGGAGAGAGACGACCGACCAAAGAAGCTCCTGGGCGGTACCGAGACAGTATTGCTCGTGGAGGACGAGAACATCGTGCGGGAGTTGGCCGTCCGGGTCCTCGATGAATTGGGATATAGGGTATTGCAGGCCGGAAACGGCGACACGGCGATCGCCCTGGCGATGAAATACGGGGAGCGGATCGACCTGCTGCTGACGGACGTTGTGATGCCGGGGATGAGCGGGCGTGAGGTGGCGAACCGGTTGACGCAAATCCATCCGGAGACGAGGGTGCTCTTCACCTCGGGGTACACGGATGACGCGATCGTGCACCACGGCGTACTGGACGAGGGCGTGTCCTTCATCGGTAAGCCGTACACCCCGTCGGCGCTTGCAAGGAAGGTCCGGGAAGTACTCGGCAAGGCGTGACGGGAGAGCAGTTCAGGAGCACGGTCCTTATTCGACTGTCAGGCACGAGCGCAACAGAGTCGTCCGCATCAACCTTTCAACTTCTCGTAGACCTCCTCGAACCCGGACGCGTTCTCCTCGAAGGTCCTCAGCACCTCGGGATCGAAATGACCGGGCATCGTCCTGCCGTCGCCGACGGTAATGATTTTGTACGTCTTGTCATGATCGAACGCCGGCTTGTACGACCGGGCGTTTCTCAATGCGTCGTACTGGTCGGCGATGTTGACCAGCCTCCCCTCGATGGGTATCTGTTCTCCCTTCAGGCCCTTCGGATACCCGGCACCGTCCCACCGCTCGTGGTGGGTCAGTGCGATGGCCTTCCCGATGCCGAGTTTCCGGTGTTCCCCGATGATCTTTGCCCCGTAGACCGCATGCTGCTTCATGGACTCCCATTCCTCGGCCGTCAATCCCCCGGATTTCTTCAGGATGCCGGGATGGATGTGGATCTTGCCCACGTCGTGAAGCGGAGCCTGCACGCGGATGTTCTCGATGAACTCCCTGCTTAATCCCATTTTCCCGGCAAGGAGGGCGCAATACTCGCCGACTCTCAGGATGTGGTTCCCCGTGTCCTCGTCGTTCGCCTCGGCGGCCCTCGCAAGGGCATAGACAGTGTACGCGAAGGCGTCGTCGACCTCCTTCAATTTCATCGCCAACGACCGCAGGAAGAGCGTATGCATGACGAGGCTGTTCACCACGGCCGTGTCGTAGAGGGAAACCTCCCTCCCGTAATTGAGCGCGAAGACGCAAAGGATGTCGCTTGCGTAGCAGACCAGGTTCCGGACATCGGTGCCGAGCCCCTTGAGTTTGACGGTAAACGGCCGAAACATCGGGTCGTGGTCCGGATCGTTGGAAAAGAAGATCGTAGAGGGTCCCCCGCCGGGGACGTCCGGCGCGAAATCCATGGCGACGGCGGCGCGCCGCACATCCCCTTTCCCTGCGTAAAGGAACCATTCGTGTCTCGTCGTCCCGCCCAGAAGGCGGACCACGATGCTCTGCGGCCCGCCCGAGCCGTTGTCGCAGCCCTGGAACAACACCTCCACGATCCCGTCGATCTTCGACATGAGGTCGAAATCCGCATCGTTGAATGTCCGGACGATCTTCTCCGAGTAGGAGTTCATCTCGATCATGTCGCTGTAGGCGTTCCGGAGCCGGTCGCCGAGGCTCTTCATCTTGAGGAGCATTTTCGTCCGGGCGATCACTTCCCCCTCGTCGAAGGGCTTCGACAGAAAATCGTCGGCCCCGGCCTCGATCCCGCGGATCCGGTCCTCCCGGGAGGTCAGGGCGGTGATGAGGACGACGGGCAGGTGCCTCGTCTCCTCGTTCTCCTTGATCTTCCGGCAGGCGTCGAACCCGTTCATCTTCGACATCATCACGTCCAGCAAAACGCAGTCGACCTTCTGCTCCCGGATCTTGCGGAGCCCTTCCTCCCCGTTTCCGGCGGTGAGAACTTCATACCCCATCGGCAGCAGGACCGCCTCGAGAAGCTTTAGATTCAGGATTTCGTCGTCCACGCAGAGAATCCGGGGTTTACGATCCGACATGGCTTCTCCTTTCGGCTTCACACCCGAAGGTGTTTTTTTACGATATCGGGCAACTCGACGAGGTCTATAGGTTTCTGGATGTAGTCGTCGAATCCCTCTCCGATCAGCCTCTCCCTGTCGCCATGCATGGCCAGGGACGTCACGGCGAGGATCTTGATCTCCCTCGTTTCCGCGCGCATCCTCAGGTTTTTCATGGCGTCCACCCCGCTCATCACGGGCATCTGGATGTCCATCAGGATCAGCCCGGGGCAGTGCTCCACGGCCATGTCGATGCATTCGAGCCCGTCCCTGGCCTCCAGCACCTCGTACCCGAAATAGCTCAGGACATCCCTCATCAGGACCAGATTCTTCTCGTTGTCCTCCACAACCAGGATCCGTGGGGCCATCCGCTCACCCTCCCTGCGCCGCGTCTCCGGGGGGCGGGCCCGGTGAAACGGGATTCCCGTGGAACGCCGCCAGAAGATTGTCCGCGTCCTCCCCGTGTTCCGGGTACACGACCGACGTCTGCGCGGCTTCGTAGCCGCGCCTGCGCAATATGTCCACGAGTCGCGCCGCCGTGTTTCCCAGCGCCGAGCCGGAGATTTCCATCAGGAGGACATAAAGGCAATCCGGCCGGTCGCCATGGCCGATGACTTCGTCTTTGCGCGTGTTCTCCAGGACGACCTCCCCGGCTTTCATCAGGAACTCGGGGCCGGCGCAGCCCCTGAATTCGAGCTGGAGGATTCCGAAACCGCTCCCTCTTTTCCGGTGATATTCCAGGACGTCGCGGACCTTTCCCCGGAACGCCTCGCTCTCAAGGACCAGGTTCTCCGGCCGTATCGAGCCGCCGAGGGCCGGCTCCGGTGCAGGGATGTCCTCCGGAAAGAGTTCAGGCCGACAAGGCAGCGTGAAGAAGAACCGGCTCCCTTTCCCCTCTTCGCTCTCGACCCAGATCCTGCCTCCGTGGAGCTCGACGAGCTTCTTCGTGAGCGCCAGCCCGAGCCCCGTTCCTTCGTACTTCTTCGTGTACGTCGATTCCAGCTGCGTGAACTCGGTGAACAGCTTCGCCATGTCCTCGGCCTTGATCCCGATCCCCGTATCCGAGACGCAGATACGGACGGCGTCGTCCTCCTTCGAAGCCGTCAGCGTGACGGATCCCCCTTCCGGCGTGAACTTGACGGCGTTGGACAGCAGGTTGAACAGGATCTGCTTCACTTTCCTCTCGTCCGCCTCGATCGTCTCTTCCACCCCGGGCCCGATCTCGACCGAGAGCCGGATGTCGTTCTTCAAGGCTCTCTCCGTAAGCATGGTCACCGACGCCTGGATCACGCCCTTCAGCGCGACCGGAGCCGCTTCCAGCGTCATTTTCCCGGCTTCCACCTTGGACAGATCCAGGATGTCGTTGATCAGCCCCAGCAGGTGCTTCCCGCTCTCCTCGATGTAGCGCACGTACTCGGACTGCTTCTCGTTGAGCTTCCCGTAGAACTCCTTCTTCAGGACCCCTGAAAAACCGATGACGGAGTTGAGCGGCGTCCGGAGCTCGTGCGACATGTTGGCGAGAAAATCCGACTTGGCGCGGTTGGCTGCCTCGGCGGCTTCCTTGGCCGCGCGAATCTCCTCGGTCGCGCGCCTGCTTTCGGTGATGTCCTCCTTGATCGCCACGAAGTGGGTGATCTCCCCTTTCGCGCTCCGGACGGGAGCGATGAGGGTGTGCTCCCAATAGGTTTCGCCGTTCTTTTTCCTGTTGTAGAATTCTCCCCGCCACAGATCCCCTGCGAGAACGGTCTTCCACAGGTTTTTGTAGAAATCGTCGCCATGCACCCCCGTTTTCAGGATCCGGGGATTTTGCCCGACGGCCTCGTCGAGCGTATATCCCGTCAACTCGACGAACCGGGGATTTACGTATTCGATCGTTCCGTCGCAGCTCGTGATGACGACGGAGACCGGGCTCTGCTCGACGGCGCGGGAAAGTTTCTGGAGCTGGCCCTCGATCTCCTTTCGCTTCGTGATGTCCCTCAGGACGCACGCGAACATCTGGCGACCGTGGATAAAGAATTCGTTGGCGGCCAGCTCGAGGGGAATCTTGCGGCCGTCCCTGTGGAGGCCGATCGCTTCGGTCCGGTACCCCGAATTCCTCGGCCCAGGGACCTTCAGGTACTTTTCCACGAACTCCCTGATCTGGTATTTGTGCTCGATGGGAGTCAGGATCGCGACGTTCTTGCCGGTCACTTCCGCCGAGGCGTAGCCGAAGATGTGCTCCGCCGCGGGGTTGAAGGAATCGATGACTCCGCTTCCGTCGATCGTCAGGATTCCGTCCCCTGCCGCGGACAGGATGATGCGGGTACGCTCCTCGTGTTCCCCGAGCTCGGCGGTGCGCAAGGCGACTTTTTCCTCGAGCTCCTCCCGGTTCCGCCCGAGGTGCTCGTCCCGCAGCTGGATCTGCCCCAGCATCTCGTTGAAGCCTTTGATGAGGTCGCCGATCTCGTCGCCGCTCTCCCCGGCGACACGCACCGAGTAGTCCTTCTCCCTCGATATATCCCTCATCGCCTGCCCCAGGTGGAGGATCGGACCGGTGATCGTTCCCTGGAGCCTGGAAAACACGAGGTACACCATGGAAAAGGACCCGAGCATGAATACCGAGGTGACGGCAAGAAACCAGGTCAGCCGGGCCCAGAGATCCTTCATGTTCGCCAGGAGTACCACCGTGGAGACCTTCTGGCCGTCCAGAAAGATCGGCACCGCGGCTACTACCCTGAAATTCCAGTTCCAGATCGTGTCGTTTTCCGCCGTCAGCCGGGACAGGACCAGGCGTCCTTTCCCCGCAGGACCGTCGCCTTCCTCCTTCTCCGGTCCCGGCGGGTCGGGGCCGGCGCCCCCTGCGGTGTACTTCGCGAACACCTCGCCGTCGTTGGTCAGGAGGTACGTGGCCACGATATACGGCTGGGCGCGCAGCGCCGACAGGGTCTCCGCCGCGGCCTTCGGGTCGTTGAACGTCACGGCCGCCGCCGTGTTGGTCCCCAGAATCTGCCCCAGCGCGGAGATTTCCTGGCGCAGCGTCATGCGGTACGAGAGCGCTTCGGTGATCGCGAACGCCAGGGAGGCCACGATCACGACCGCGCCGCTCGCCGCCATGACGATGGTCATGAGCTTGCGCTTGAGGGGCGCGTCGCGGAAGGCGCCGGTCACTTCCCCTCCCTTCGTCCCGGCCTGACGATCTTCGCCAGCCCGAGGAGCTTCGAGCTGATCTGCAGGCGGGTCCGCTGGGCCGCCTCCATGTTGATCTCGATCCCGATCCGTCGCTCCTCGTTCACCAGGTTGATGGTTCCCCCGTCCCGGGCGAAACCGTCCACGTCGCCGACCGTCAGGACGTTCCAGTTTTTCGTCGCCTGCAGGATCTTCGGCAGGAGGGTCTTCTCCGACGCGCTGACGTAGAGGAGGTGGCACCGCTCCAGTTCCCCGAGATTCGCCGCGTACCGGACGACGATCGGCCTTCCGTTGGCGGTTTTTCCCTTCAGGGATTTGAGGGCGTCGCCGAACGGGTCCTCGCCGAACACAATAAAGACGATGGGGCTCGCGGGGCCCGCGAAGGCGTCGGCGGGCCACTCGACGAACTTGGCGAAGTTGTACAGGAAGGCGGCCTTGACCGCGTACTCCGGCGCCGGTTCCCCGCGGGCGAACGACGGCGCTCCCCCGGGAATCAGCATCGCGACCAGGACGATCCCGGCGGCGATTCTTGCGGCCCGGCCACGAGCCGGGGCACGGCTGGGTTTACGGTTCGTCATCCCCCGGTCCTAAAACCGATATGTGATCTTTGTCCGGAAACTCCGGCCATCCTGCGGAAGGATGTCCTCGGGCACCTTGTTTCCCGTCGGGTCGCCGTACCGGTAGCCGAAGAGGTTGTAGACGCCGGCCGATCCGTCCAGCCCCTTGACCAGGTTCCGGCCGAACAGGGTCAGGTTGACCACGGAATAGGCCCGCGCGGTGTCGCCCAGGAGCGACGTCCGCTTGCTCACATACTGGGTTTCCCCGCCGGCGAAGACCTTTTCGGTCAATAGAGGGGCGATCAGGTTGAGCTTGGCCAGGTGCCGGGGCGAATTGATCAGGCTCTGGCCGAGTCCATCCGTGGTCTCCTGGTAGGTATAGCTGGCCCGGCCTTCCAGGCCGTTCCCCCAACGGCCGTTCAATTCCGTCTCCACCCCCACAGGGTCGGTTTTCTGGGTGATCAGGTCCGTAATCTTGTAGGAGTAGCCGGCGGCGAGAAGGCGGAGGTGATCCCCGATCGACTGCTCGATGACGCCCTCGACGGTCTCGATCTTCTCGGGGCCGAGGGCGGGATTCGCCTTCTGGGTAACCTCGCCGTCGGTGTAGAACATTTCGAACACGTTCGGGGCGCGGAACGCCTTTCCGTAAAGGAGCTTGAGTGTCGTCTTCGGCCGCGGATTGTAGATCAGGGCGACCCTCGGGTTGGTGGTCCCACCGAAGGTCGAGTACTGATCGTGGCGGATCCCAGCGTTCAGGATCAGCCCCTTTGCGATCTCGAATTCGTCCTGGAGATAAATCGCCCAGATCCTGGTGCTCCTCTTATCGTCGAGCCGGCTCGCGGACGGGTTTTCGTCGAAATTGCCCTGATCCTGCCGGAAGTAGTCCCGGTACTCCACCCCCACGGTAAGCCGGTGGGTCTCCAGCATCCTCCGCGTCAGTTTTGCTTCGGCCCCCCACCATGCGTTCCGGGTGTCGTCCTTGTTCACGAACAGGAACGGCGGGACCGGGTTGATCGCGTTATCCGAGAACACATAGTCCCCGCGGTAGCCGTACCAGTCGTAAAAGACCTTGGCGGCGATACTCGTCTTCTCATCGAAATTGCCGTCGTACTTGAGGTCCGCGTAATACCGGTCGTCGACCGTCCGGTTCCGCGGGTCGTTGAACACCGTGCCGTAGGAGCCGGTAGGGATCGTTTTCTCCCGGGAGATGTAGGCGGCCTGGAAGGTGAAGTCGCGGTAGGCGAAGGTGGAGAAGAAGCTCTGGAACTTGTCGCCGTCCCTCTTTTCCGCGATCCCGTTGTTGGTGGCGGGGTCGTTGAATTCCGGAAAGAAGAGGTTCTGTCCCTCGCTGCGGAATACGGTTCCGGAAAGGAGGACCTCCAGCCCGCTTCCGAACCGGTTACCGTACGTGGTCCGCCCCTTGAAGGTCCCGAAGCTGGCGGCCTCCCCCGAAACCTCGATGCCCTTCAGATCCTTTCCCCGCCTCGTGATGACGTTGATGACCCCGAAGAAGGCGTTGCTACCGTAGAGCGACGAGCTCGGTCCCCGGATGACCTCCACGCGGTCGATGAGGTCCACGTCGAGGATGAACTCCGTCCCCACGACCGCGGTGTCGTAGATCCCGTCGTTGATCCGGTGGCCGTCCACCAGGAGAAGCAGCCGGGTATTGAAATCCCCCGGCGGGGCAAATCCCCTGACACCGATGTAGTTGTAATTCCGGTCGTAGGTGGAGTAGAAGGACCGCAGGCTTTTCAGGATGTCCGCTAGGGTCCGGTACCCGAACTTCCGGATCTCTTCGGCCGTAACGACGCTCACCGAGGAAGGAGCCTCCGTCGCTTTCTGCTCGTATTTGGAGGCGCTGTAGACGGACACGTTCATCAGGGACTCGAGGCTCATCTCCGTGAGGTCGTTGAACGCAAGCGCCGCCGGACCTCCCTCCGCGGCCGAAACATCGGCCGGCCCGAAGATGCAAAGGAATCCGATCGCCGCGCCCGCCAGGACCCGCCCCGCCGAACTGCCCGGGCGCCCGGGAAAGCGGCGCGCCTTAGAAATCGCCATGATGCCTCTCCTATCCCCCGGGTTGATGCTGCCCGGAGAGATCCAGGGATCCGCCCTTCATATCGCATCCGAGCCGAAGAATATTCAGTGTTTTCGCACGGGAGGGCGGGGCAACGCGGGCGGCGCGCAACATCATCAGCAATTGTTTATGAATAATTTCCCGGGGTGAGGATGCGGAAACCGGTTTACCTGGCCGTCATCGGGGGCTCGATCGTGGTGTGCGCCGTCTCCCTCGTCGTCTCGCGGACGAGGTACACTCGGGGTTCAGTGGGTCTTGCCCCAGCGCCCGGCCTTTTTCGCCATCCACAGGTTGACCCCAAGACTGTCGGCGATGCTGGCATACGTCATACCCAGTCGGCGTAAATGCACCACCTTTTTTGAAATCTTCATGTAGAACGGGACGGCGTCATTGTCCGCCAGGTCCACCTCGATGGGGATTTCAGAGGCGGTTCGAATTCTTTCAGATGGGGCGCGCCATTTATCTTAAACTAATCGAACAGTTGCGTAACGCCATTTTGGCGCGCTTCCCCTGCCCCCTTTCTGGTTGCGCGGGGGTTGCGGATTTCGCCGACTCTGATTGGTAGCCCATAACATGTATGTTATGATGCCCTCACGTTGTGGGCAATCGACTGTTACGGTGAGGCATGCCATAAATGAGGAAAAAAATGCCGGCCAGGACGCACCGCCAGATGGTCGAGGCGTGGAAGAAGGATCCCGAATTCAAGGGCGCGTTTGACGAGACGGAAACGGAGTTCGCCCTGTTGCGCGAGCTGCTCGCAGCCCGAAGGAAGGCGGGTATGACGCAGGCCGGCGTGGCGGCAAAGATGGGAACCAGACCCACCGCCGTCACCCGGTTGGAGACGGCCCTCTCTGCCAACAGGCATTCCCCCACGCTGGCCACGTTAAAGAAGTACGCCCGGGCCGTGGGGTGCAAGCTGGAAGTGCACCTCGTCCCGTCCAAGGCCAGGTGATGGCCTGGGACATCTCGACGCCGAAAACGATTCCGGGAGGCAGTCCTTGAAAAAGGGGCGTCGCTATGAGGAGACGGGGTTCATCGAAGGCCAGCACGAGCCCGGATCTCGTCGTCGCGTCCTTCGGAACCTCCTCGGTATCAAGAAAAAACGCGAGATTGAACGTGTCGAGTTGCGGGAGCAGGTTCGCGCGACAGAGGAACTGATCGATACCTACAGCCCCGACCATCGTTTCACATCGGACGATATTCGCAGGATCCACCGGATATGGTTTGCCCCTGTCTACGCATGGGCCGGGGAGTATCGGAAGGTCAATATGACCAAAGGCGGATTCACCTTTGCCGCTGCCGGTCAGATTCCACGCCTGATGGAAATACACTCCATGCCGGGGGAAAAGCACCGAGGAGATTGTCCACGCCCTCGCCGTCGTGCATACGGAGTTGGTCCTTATCCATCCGTTCCGGGAAGGGAACGGACGGGTAGCCCGAATGCTGGCAACGCTCATGGGGTTGCAGGCCGGGCTTCCGGCACTGGATTTCTCAGAAATCAGGGGACGAAGGCGGAAGGATTTTTTCGCGGCTGTTCAGGCCGGGGTCGCGCGCGACTACCACCCTATGGAGAAGATCTTTACCGCCGTGATCCGGAGGACTTCTCGTAAACGTGCTTGAAGGTAGGGGTGGCCTCATTCCGGAGGATTTCGAGTTCCTCCTTGGATAGATGTATCCCCTCGATGGCCGCGGAAGACGTCACAGTCGTGAGTACCCAATACCTGCGTTCCGCGGGGTCCTTCAGGTAGGGGTTCGTTTGAGATAGGGGCGGTTTCTTCGACATGGTTGAATTATACCACGTGCCATTCCTTAAAATGAACGGTGTGGGGAAAAACAGCAAGGAGTACGAGCGCCCCGCCGACCGGCGGAGAAGGCTCGGTTGCAAGCAGGACCTGCAAGGGGAATGAATCAGGGAAAGTTTACTGTTTCCTCCCAGTAGTGCCCAGTTTGGTCCGGTATGGCGCGCCACACTTTTTGGAAGTTGCGGGTTACGGAACCTGCCCGGACAGCCCCTCGTCGCGGGCCAGGTCCGCTTCCGTGCCACGGGTGAGGGCGAGCAGTTCGTCGGGGGTGGTCACGAACATGTTGTTCGTCTCCCCCGCGGCGGGGTAGATCGTTTCGAACCGGCGCAGGGAGCGGTCGATGTAGATCGGTACCCCGTCGGGCAGCGCCACCGGAGAAACGGCGCCGACGGCGAACCCCGTGCGCGCGACCACGTCGTCCGGCCCCGCCAGCCGCACCCTCTTCCCGTATCCCAGCGCGCGGACCTTCCTCGTGTCCACCCGGCGATCTCCGGAGATCACGACCACGATCGCCGTTTCATCGGACAGCAGCAGGATCGTCTTCGCGATCTGGCCCACCTGGACGCCGAGAGACCGGGCGGCAAGCTCCGAGTTGTGGGTCGACTCCCCGAAGCGGTGGATCTCCTTCGGGACGCCCGCGGACTCGAAGAACGCCCGCACCTCGTTCTCGCCGCGTGTCCGCATCGCCCCCCCCGAAAACGTTCCCGCCATTATAGCCGGGGCGCGCATGCCGGGATCGTCGTAAAATGGGGCGACAAGGCAAAAGTGGAGGCACGCTTGCGGGGAGACAGCGAAGCGATCCTGTGTCGGGTCCTCGATTCGATGGCCAACGGCGTGATCGCCATCGACCGGGAGGGGACGATCTT
>JAENIX010000134.1 GCA_016844415.1 Actinomycetota bacterium
CTGTTCTTAAAATTTGGATAGATTACTAAACGGGAGGTTTAATAAACCGTATTGATCGACATCGGGGCAAGGATCAAGCATCTTCGGCAGATCAACGGACTTGCCCAGGCCGACCTCGCGGAGAGGGCGGGCCTCACCAAAGGTGCCATCTCCCAGATCGAGCGCAATCACACTTCTCCCTCCGTAGCCAACCTTCTCGAAATTCTCTCCGCCCTCAACGAAACGCCCTCCTCTTTCTTCGCAGACGACGACGAGGAGAAGGTGATCTTCCGGAAGACGGAAGCCCTTACCTCCGATGTGACGGGATACGTGTCCTTCGAAACGCTCATCCCCAAAAGCCGCTACCGCTCCATGGTGGCCTACCGGGCGGAGATCAAGCCCGGCAAGGAGACGCCGCTCGAACCGGCGCAGGAAGGGGAGAACTACGTGTTCGTCCTCTCCGGCCGGATGGGCCTGCGACTGGGGAACGCCACATACCTGGCGCGCAAAGGCGAGAGCCTCTACTTCTACGCCGAGAAGGAGTTCGCCTTCTCCAACAAGGGCAAGGCTCCCGTCGACATACTATGGGTGAAAACGAGTGGGCGATAAGTTAGCGCTTGGGCGGAACCGGGCAACCCAACCTGCCGATGAAGAGACGACGAGGAGGACATGGAAACAAATCTTGGTGACGACTCCGTCCCGCTGAGTAACGGCCCAGGCAGCCGGAATCCCGTAGGCCTGCCATGGCCGCAGGTGACCCGGGAACAGTGGAACGACTATCGCTGGCAGCTCTCCCACCGCATCACCTCCATCAAGGAACTGGCGGGGCTGCGGTACTTCTCCCCCGAAGAAGCCGCCGTCCTCAACCGCGTGAACGACATCTACCACCTCGGCATCACGCCTTACTACCTCTCGCTCATCCGGTTCGACGATCCCGCCGACCCGATCGCGCTCCAAGCGATCCCCCGCACCGAGGAATACTTCGGCATGTCCGTCGGCGAGGACGACCCGCTCGACGAGGAGAAGGACAGCCCCGTGCCGGGCCTCACCCATCGCTACCCCGACCGCTGCCTCATGGTGGTGACCAATTTCTGCTCGATGTACTGCCGGCACTGCACGCGGAAGCGGATCTGGGCGCTTGGCGAAGGGGCGAAGACGGAATTCGAGATGAACAAGATGTTCTCATACATCAAGCGGCACGAGGAGATCCGGGACGTCATCATCTCCGGCGGCGATCCCCTCACGTTGCCCACCCAGCGCCTCGAGTACATATTGAAGGGCCTGCGAAAGATCCCGCACGTTGAGATCATCCGGATCGGCACCCGCGTGCCGGTGGTCCTTCCGATGCGGATCGACGACGAGCTGTGCGCCGTGCTGGAAAAGTACGGCCCGATCTGGATCAACACCCAGTTCAACCATCCCCGCGAGATCACCGAGGAGGCGCGCCGCGCGTGCGAGCGGCTGCTCAAGGCCGGCGTCCCCGTGAACAACCAGACGGTGCTCCTGAAAGGCGTCAACGACCATCCGGAGATACTGCGCAAACTCAACACGCAGCTCCTCCGGGCGAAGGTGCGCCCCTACTACCTCTTCCAGTGCGACCAGGTGCGGGGGCTGGAGCATTTCCGCACGCGCCTTTCCAAGGGTGTGGAGATCATGGAGGCGCTGCGCGGGCACACGTCCGGCCTGGCTATCCCCACCTTCGTGGTGGACGTCCCGGGAGGCGGAGGGAAAATCCCGCTCATGCCCAACTACATCCTCTCGATGGGGGAGAAGCGGACGATCCTTCGCAACTACGAGGGGATCATCATCAGCTACGAGGAGCCGCATGAAAACGGGCGGCCGTCGGCGCAACCCGAGACGGAGGGGCTGCCTATCCGCCAGGACGTGTACCGGCTGATGACCGGAGAGGTCAAGGCGCTCATCCCCGCGGGCAACGAGCGGATGGCCCGGAGAAGGAGACGGTGCGAGTCGGCCTCTCCTACAACGTAAAGCCGGCCCATTCTCCCGCTCATCTCCCTGAAGACGCCTTCGAGGAGTACGACTCCGAGGCGACCGTGGAACACATCTGCAACGCTCTCTCCGCTCTCGGTCATGAAGTGATCCGGCTCGGCGCGGGCCCTGGCATAATCGACGCCCTGCGGCGGCATCAGCCCGACATCGTCTTCAACATCGCGGAAGGAGAAGGCGGCCGGTGCCGCGAAGCGCATGTCCCGGCGCTCCTGGAGATGCTGGGGATCCCGTACGTCGGCTCGGACCCTCTTACCTTGAGCGTCACTCTCGACAAGTCGGTCGCCAAGCGGCTGGTGGCGTCGGGTGGATTTCCCACACCGGGTTTCCGCACGTTCCGGTCGGCCGCCGCGTTTTCCGACGAAGGACTTTCCTTCCCCGTGATCGTGAAACCCGCGTTCGAGGGATCCAGCAAGGGGGTACGGCTCTCCTCGCGCGCCGCCACGCCTGAACAAGCGCGGGAGATGGTGAAGTTCGTGACGGAAACGTACCATCAGGAAGCCATCGTCGAGGAGTTCGTCCCCGGCCCCGAGGTCACCGTGGGGATCGTGGGCAACGAGGAGCCGAGGGTGGTCGGCATCATGGAGATCGCGCCGAAAAAGGTGCCGAACGAAGAGTTCGTCTACTCCCTCGAGGTCAAGCGCGACTGGGAGAACCAGGTCGAATACCGATGCCCACCGCCGTTCCCCGCCGGGACGATCGCGGAGATCGAACGGTGCGCGGTGGGGATCTACCTGCTGCTCGGGTGCAGGGATTTTTCCCGCATCGACTTCCGGATTGACGGCTCGGGCGTCCCGCAGTTCATCGAGTGCAATCCGCTGCCGGGCCTTTCCCCCGGCTACGGCGACCTGCCGATCATGGCCGACCGGATGGGGGTATCCTACCTTTCCCTGATCTCGGAGATCCTTTCCCACGCGCTCTCGCGGCAGGAGGTCTCCGGACGATGATCGCCGGGAAGAAGGTCGCGGTGCTCTACACCTCGGTGGAAGAGTCGCTGGCGGGGATCGTGGACCCCAAGATGCGCGAGAGCATGGATCTTGCCGTGAGCGCCCGCTCGGTCACGGACGCGCTCGGCAGTCAAGGCGTCGCCGCGCGGTACTTCGCCTTCGGGAAGGACGTCGTCGCGCTCGCGGAATCGTTCCGCTCCTTCGGCGCGGAGGCGGTGTTCAACTTAAGCGAGTGCCCCATGAACTCGGCGCAGAAGGAGCCCCACGGAGCCGCCCTCCTGGAGCTGCTGAAACTTCCCTACACAGGCAACGGGCCGATGGCCCTGGCGGTCTGCAACAACAAGGCGCTCACCAAGCGGATCCTGTCTTCCCACGGAATTGCGACGCCCTCTTTCCGCCTCTTCCCATCTCCTCCCCAGCGCCTCTCGGGGCTTTCGTTCCCGGTCATCGTGAAGCCGTCCAAGGAGGACGGATCCGCGGGGATCACGGAAGACAGCGTCGTCGACGACGAGGCAGGGCTCAAGGAACGGGTTGCCCACGTCGTGGAGAAGTACAACCAGGAGGCGCTCGTCGAGGAGTACGTCGGAGGGCGGGAATTCAACGTGGCGGTCCTGGGCAACGGCACGGCGGAGGAACCCTATCGCGCGTTTCCCCCCGCGGAGCTCGTCTACCGGAACCGGAAGTGGCGGGTCTGCTCCTTCGAGTCGAAGTGGGACCCCAACCATCCTTCCTTCGCGGAGATCGCGCCGCAGTGCCCCGCGGATATTTCCGACGGGATGCGTGCGGGCCTGACGGAGATGACGATCGAGTGCGCCCGGATCTTCGGGCTGTGCGGCTACTCCCGCGTCGACTTCCGCACCAACATGAACGGAAAGCTGTTCATCCTGGAGGTGAACCCCAACCCCGACATCTCCCCCGACGCCGGGCTTGCCCGCGCCGCGCGGACGGAGGGGCTTTCCTACGAGGCGCTGGTCCTGGAGATCCTGCGCTTAGGTTTGGCCCGGGGGGCGCGATGACGAAAATCCGCTCGATCGAGGCGAAAGACCGCGACGCCGTCCGCAATCTCATCGACGGCACCGCGGTGTTCAAG
>JAENIX010000135.1 GCA_016844415.1 Actinomycetota bacterium
GTATATAATATTGAAATTTTCGGCATTTCGCTGGCAGGGGAAGGGGTGATCACTCTATGCCGGGCGTCCGTGTAAAGGAAGAGGAGCCCTTCGAGAGCGTACTGAAACGATTCAAGAAACAATGCGAAAAAGCGGGAATCCTTTCGGAGATCCGCAAGCGTGAGCATTACGAAAAGCCAAGCGTCAAGAAGAAGAAGAAAGCGCTCGCGGCAAGGAAGCGCGCGCTCAAGAAAATGAAGAAGATGAGCCGGTGACGGATGGGACTTAAGGAACAGTTGCGCAAGGACATGCAGAAAGCGGCCAAGGAAAGGAATTCCTTGGCCCTTTCTGCTTTGCGGATGGCCATCGCGGAGATCAAGAACAAGGAGATCGAGGCGAGAGGGGAGCTTCCCGAAGACGCGATCCTGAAGGCCCTCGGGTCCATGGTCAAGCGGCGCCACGAGTCCATAGAGCTGTTCCTGAAGGGGAACCGGCCTGAACTCGCGGACCGGGAGAAGGCCGAGATCGCCGTCCTTTCGGCCTACCTCCCGAAGGGACTTTCCGGGGACGAGATCGAAGCACTCGTGCGCGAGGCGATAGCGGCCGCCGGCGCAAAGGCGCCGACCGACATGGGACGTGTCATGAAGGAGTTGATGCCGAAGGTGGCGGGCCGCGCGGACGGGAAGCAGGTGAACGAGATCGTACGACGCCTGCTGTCCGGCTGACGCGGAAGCGAAAGCGAATCCGTCCCTGGCGACACACGGTCGCCCGGGGCTTTTTTTGTTTGCCCTACAGGTATCCGAGGCCGAGGTAACGTGGGAGGCCGAATCTCCGAGAGCACCATCCGCGAAATAAGGGAAAAGGCGGACATAGTGGCGGTGGTGTCCGAAACCGTTCCCCTTTCGCGCGCAGGCTCCGGTTTCCGGGGCCTGTGCCCGTTCCACCGCGAGAAGACGCCCTCCTTCTTCGTGCACCCGGCGCGGCAGGCGTTCAAATGCTTCGGATGCGGAGAGGGCGGCTCGGTCTTCCACTTCCTGATGAAGGCGCGAAACCTTTCCTTCGGGGAAGCGGTCGAAGATCTCGGCGAGCGGTACGGTGTAACCGTCCAGTACGAGAAGGGGATAACGCCTCGCAGGCCCGGAGAAGACCTTTACGGGATCCTCAGGCTGGCGGCCGATAAATACCGTGAGTTTCTCCGGTCTTCCCCGTCGGGGAAACAGGCCAGGGACTTGCTTGCGCGCCGCGGGGTCACGCCGGAGGCGGCGCAGGAGTTCTACCTGGGTTACGGAGGCCAGGGGAAGGAACTCCTTGCCGTCCTGGCCCAGGAAGGGATCGATCCCGCCCGGGCTGCACAGGCGGGGCTGCTCTTTCAACAGGAGGGCGGAGGATACAGGGAGCGGTTCAGAGGGCGGCTGATATACCCCGTATCCGATGCCAGGGGAAGGATTTGCGGGTTCGGAGCAAGGGCGCTCGACGATTCCGACCCGAAGTACCTGAACTCCCCCGATTCGGAGCTCTACCGGAAGAGCTCCCTGTTATACGGCCTGTTCCAGGCCCTGCCCGCCATCCGGAACGAAAAGAAGGTGCTGGTGGTCGAGGGATACATGGACCTGATCGGATTGTGGCAGAAGGGGGTGCGCAACGTCGTGGCCACCTGCGGAACATCGCTTACAGAGAGCCACTCCCGGACGCTGAAGCGACTTTCGGATACGGTCATCCTAATCTTTGACGGCGACGTGGCCGGCAAACGGTCCGCCGTGAGGGCGGGAGGACCGCTGTACACGGCAGGCGTCAGCCCCCTGGTGATTTTTCCCCCGAAGGGGATGGACCCCGACGACTGGGCGAAAGAGAACACGTCCGCGGAGCTTTCGGATAAGATCTCCCGGTCGATCCCCCTGATGGAGTACATCGAGCGGGCCGCGGCCCGGAAATACGATCTCTCCCAGATCGCGGGGCAGCTTGCCTACGTGAAGCTCATGGGGAAGTATCTCCCCTGGATCACCGAGCCTGCCGAGCAGAGGCTATACGTCCAGCGGGTGGCGAAAGCGGCGGGCCTGCCGGTGGAGACGGTGCTCGAGCAGATCAGGGGAAAAGGGGCACCGGCCGACGCGGCGGCGCCCGGAATTCCCCGCCGGCCCCCCGGCGGAAGGCCGGAGGAAGGGCTGCTCCTTTGCCTGCTTTCGAAGGACCCCACGCTCATCCGGGACGTTGCCCGGGACGGCGTCACGGAGTTCGTCGAGGCGGTAGAGGTCCGGGAGATCCTCGCTCTTTTTTCCAGGCGTGCCGGCGTGGGCGACGAGCCGGCCCTTGACGAGGTGCTGGACGGGGAGATCTCGGAGGAGGCCCGGAAACGCCTTTCCGAGGAGATCATCCGCGCGGAGATGCCCGAAGGCGACGCGCGCCGGATCTATCCGGACGTGGTGCTGGGTTTGAGAATCAGGAAGATGGAGCGGGAGATCGCCCGGCTCGGCGAAGCGAGCCGTGCCGCGGCCGGCGCGGGCGACCAGCCGCTGGCACAGGATATGTTCACTGCGCAGAAGGCCGCCAAGATGGAGAAGGAACGGCTGGAGCGGGAACGCAGAACACGAGCGTGAGGAGAGGCGGAATGGCCAGGAGGAAACATCTGGACGGCATCGACGGGCTTGTCGAAAAGGGGCGCGCCCAGGGGTACGTCACATATGACGAGCTGAACAGCGTCCTGCCACCGGACATCCTGACGGGGGACCAGATCGACGACGTGATGGAGATCTTCGGGGAGAACGCCATCGAGGTCGTCGACGTCTTCCAGAAGGTCCCTGTCGCCGGAAGGGAGCTCCTGATCGGCGAGGAAGAGGCAACGGAGGAGGAAGAGGCGGCGGTCGAAGGGGAAGCTGCCGTCGAGGAAGAGGAGGAGGTCGACTACGCCGGGGGGATCAAGGGAAACGACCCTGTGCGCCTCTACCTGAAGGAGATGGGATCCATCCCGCTGCTGAACCGGGAAGGAGAGGTAAGCCTCGCCAAGCGAATCGAGGACGGCGAACGGGACATCGTGTCCGCCGTCAAGAACTGCCGCATCGCGCTCGACGAGCTTGCGGACATCGGAGCGAAGCTCAAAGTCGGCGAGCTCCAGATCCAGGACATAATCAAGGACCTTGACGAGGACTCCACGGAGGAGGACGAGCAGCAGGCGCGGGACAAGGTCCTGAACATCATCGCGCGGATCAGGAAGACCCGCCTGGCGGTGCGCGAGTGCGGGGAGAACCTGAAGAAAAAGAGGTTATCGGAGAAGGCAAAGAAGGCCTTGAGGAAAAGGGAGGCCGAGCTCGGAGGCCGCGTTGCGGACCTCATCCGGGAGATCCACCTCAAGGAGAGGCAGATCGAGGCCATAAGCGGCAAGATCCGGGGATTCGCGGACGGCATCGAGGAGGCGGAGGGGCGGATCAAGGGGTGCTGCACGAAGACGAAGATGGGAGAGAGGGACCTCCTGCAGTTCATCCGGAAGATCCGGGGTCGCAAGGCGAAGCTGGCGCAGGCCGCGATGCGGCTCCACGTCGGCAAGGAAAAACTTCTCGACATGGAGAGGATCATCCGCGAGTCGAGGTCCCAGATCAGGCGCATAGAGCGCGAGGCGGCCCTTGGCGCCTCGGAGCTCAAGCAGACCCTGCGCGCGATCGAGGAGGGGGAGCGAAAGGTCCGGGAGGCCAAGCGGGAGCTTGTCGAGGCGAACCTTCGGCTCGTGGTGTCCATCGCCAAGAAGTACACGAACCGCGGCCTGCAGTTCCTCGACCTCATCCAGGAGGGGAACATCGGGCTGATGAAGGCGGTGGACAAGTTCGAATACCGCCGGGGATACAAGTTCTCCACCTACGCCACGTGGTGGATCCGCCAGGCGATAACGCGGGCGATCGCCGACCAGGCCCGCACGATCCGGATCCCGGTGCACATGATCGAGACGATCAACAAGCTTATACGCACGTCCCGCTACCTCGTCCAGGAACTGGGGCGCGAGCCGACCCCGGAGGAGATCGCGGAGCGGATGGACATCCCGCTGGA
>JAENIX010000136.1 GCA_016844415.1 Actinomycetota bacterium
CCTGACGAACTGCGCACGGAGGGGCCGTTCGGGGACCACACCGGTTATTATTCCCTCGCGGACGAGTACCCGGTCTTTCACCTCACCTGCGTCACGCGGCGGAAATATCCGATCTACCCGGCGACGATCGTGGGCAAGCCCCCGATGGAGGACGTGTACCTGGGAAAGGCCACGGAGAGGATCTTTCTGCCGCTGTTGCAGAAGATCGTCCCGGAAGTGGTCGACATGAACCTGCCGGTCGAGGGGATTTTCCACAACTTCGCCTTCTTCGCGATCGACAAGCGGTACCCGGGCCACGCCCGGAAGGTGATGAGCGCCGTGTGGGGGCTTGGGCTCCTGATGTTCTCCAAGTTCGTAGTCGTCTTCGATGCCGACGTGAACATCCAGGACCTCTCGGAGGTCCTCTGGCGGATCGGGAACAACGTAGATCCGCGGCGCGATGTGATGATCGTCGAAGGGCCGGTCGACGCTCTCGAACACGCCTCTCCGATCCCCCACTACGGGTCCAAGATGGGGATCGACGCCACGCGGAAGTGGGCGTCGGAAGGGTTCGGGCGCGAGTGGCCCGAGGACATCCGGATGCCGGAGGAGATCGTCGCCCTCGTCAACCGGCGCTGGAAGGAGTACGGATTTTAGTGGGATCGGACATTTAAATGCTGGGGCGGGCCGGCGTATATCTCGAGATGATCAAGGTGGCGCATAGCGTTTTCGCGCTACCGTTCGCACTCATGGGGGCATTCCTGGCCGCCGGGGGGCTGCCGTCGGGGAAGACGGTCTTCTATATCGTGCTGGCGATGGTGGGCGGTCGCAGCGCCGCGATGGGGTTCAACCGAGTGACGGACGCGGAGATCGATGCGATGAATCCCCGCACCCGGAACCGGGCCATCCCCGCGGGACAGGTGAGCAAGGCGATGGCGGGCATAATGATCTTCCTGTCGGTCCTGTTGCTGATGCTGTCGGCCGCAAAGCTCAACCCGCTCTGCCTCAAGCTCTCGCCGGTCCTCCTGCTGCTCCTGTTCTCCTACTCCTACACGAAGCGGTTCACCTGGGCCTCCCATCTGGTCCTGGGGCTGTGCCTCGGGGCCGCGCCGCTTGCGGCCTGGATCGCGGTCACCGGAAGCTTCGACCCACGCGTCCTGGTCATATCGTTCGCCGTGATGTTCTGGGTGGCCGGGTTCGACGTCCTCTACGCGCTGCAGGACATCGAATTCGACCGCAGGGAGCGGCTGCACTCCATTCCGCGGTTTCTTGGAGTGGGCAGGTCGCTCTGGGTGGCGCGGGCGTTTCACTTGGCCATGGCGGGCCTGCTTCTGCTGGGATATCATGTTTTCAGGCTCGGTGGATGGTACCTGGCCGGGGTGGGCCTGTGCGCCGCGGTGCTTGTTTACGAGCACTCGATCCTCAAGGAGAACGACCTGTCGAGGCTGAACGTCGCGTTCTTCAACCTCAACGGGATCGTGAGCATCGCGCTTTGCCTGTTCACCTATCTGGACCTGGCGCTTTAGACCCCGCCGGGCCGGACCGGACGATACGAGGAACTCCCATGAAGGTTCTCCTCGGGATATCGGGAGCGAGCGGCGCCGTCTACGGGATGCGCACCGGGGCGGCTTTATTGTCCGCGGGAGCCGAACTGCACATCCTGGTGACGAAGACGGCGTGGGACATCATGGCCGGGGAACTCCCCGGGAAAGCGCCTCCTGCGACCCTTCCCGCCAGGAGGCGATGGATGGCAGGCCGCCTGCCTGCGTCCCCCGGGACGTTCCGCCTGTACGCCGAAGACGACTACGGCATCCCATTCGCTTCCGGGTCCAATCCGCCGGACGCGGTCGTGATCGTTCCGTGCTCGATGGGAATGCTGGGGCGGATCGCAGCGGGCGTCTCTTCGTCGGTGCTCGAGCGGTGCGCCGACGTGGCTTTGAAGGAGCGAAAGCCTCTGGTGCTCGTCCCCCGCGAAACCCCGCTCTCCTCCATACACCTGGAGAACATGCTGACTCTTTCCCGCGCCGGCGCGGAGATCCTTCCCGCCTGCCCGGGTTTCTACCATCGGCCCGCCTCCTTGGAGGAACTGGTCGACTTCGTGGTATCGCGCATTCTCTCGCGGTTGGGAATGGATGCAGGCATGCATCCGAGATGGGGGGAGGAGGATATCCGATGAAAAAGATACTTGTGGTGGACGACGAGGAAAACATCCGGGAGCTTTACAGGGTCGAACTGTCGGAGGAAGGGTACCAGGTGGAACTGGCGGAGAACGGGAACCAGGCGCTTGCCAAGTTCGAGTCGTTCCGCCCGGATCTGGTGACGCTCGACGTGATCATGCCCGGCATGAACGGGATAGAGGTGCTTCAGCGGATCCGCGAGAAGAACCCTTCCGTGCCGGTTCTGCTGCTGACGGCGTTCGGGGATTTCCGGCAGGATTTCAAGACGTGGGCTTCGGACGCCTATATCGTGAAATCGGCTAACGTCTCCGAGCTCAAGCAGACGATACGCAAGCTGTTGGGGAAGAAATGACGGTCTTCTCAGTCCTTTTCGAGGCGGTGCGCGGCAGGAAGCGGCCGGCGACGGCCATGAGGGAGCTGTCGCTCGCGGGGGCGCTGACCGCCGGGCTCTACGAAGTATCCCAGGCTATGGCCACGCCCGCGGGGGACGTGCAGCACAGCCTGGATCTCATCGTCTCCGCATCAACATCCATACTTCGCGTCGAGCGGAGCGTCCTGCTCCTGCGCGCGCCCGGGCAGGAATACCTGGTTCCGCGGTCGATAGCGGGGATTCCGAGGGGGAGGCAGTTCGACAAGTATCGCCAGGAGGTCCACGACAACATATTTTCCCAGATCCTCGCAAGCGGCGAAGGGGTTATCGTCTCCGAGGGGCGGCTCGGCGCGGAGCGCAAGCTTTTGCGGCTGATGCGCCGTCTCGACGTGCGCGGTTTCCTCGCGGCGCCGGTGCGGGGGCCATCCGGGGTAGTCGGTGTGCTGGCGGCTGCGACCCCGCTGGACGGCAGAGAGCTCTCCGAGGTCGACCTGAAGCTCCTTTCGGTGATGGCCAACTTCGCCGCGGTGGCGCTCGAGAACGCGCACCTGGTGTCCCGGCTCGAGAGGAAGGCGAAAAAGATCGCGGCGATCCTGGAAATCAGCAGGGCGCTGAACGAGGAGCACCACCCGACCGTGCTATTCCAGCTCATAGTCGACAGGGCGACGGAGCTCATGGGTGCTTCCAGCGGGTCCGTGATACTCGTGGATCCAAAGTCCGGGATCCTGCGCATCGAGGCGGAGCGCGGGCTGGGGGAAGAGGTCAAGGAGACGGTGCGGCTCTCTCTCGGCGAGGGGATCACCGGTTGGGTGGCGAAAGAGGGGAAGGCGGTGCTGGTCCCCGACGTAAACAAAGACCCGCGGTACGTGATCGCCAACCCCCAGGTTCAGTCCGAAATGGCGGTCCCGATCAAATGGGGGAGCGACGTCGTGGGGGTGCTGAACCTCGACCATTACCAGACTTATGGCTTCGCGGATGAGGACCTGGAGCTTCTCGAGGCGTTCGGCAGTGCCGCCGCCGTGGCATTGAAAAATGCCCACGTGCTCGGCGATGAAGGGGGAAAGTAGCGGCTGCGGGGTTCCACCGGCGGCCGGAATAGGCGATAATCCGTATTGCAATGGAAAATTCCGTTTCCCATGCCGACAAACCGGGGCGGCTGAGCCCCTTGGGACCCGTGCTCGTCATCAGGCCCCTGTGGCCGGTCCTGCGCCGTGTGGCTCCGTTGCTTTCCGCGGAGGGGTACCAGGTCGATGAGTCTTTCTCCTGGTCGAAACTCCTCGATTCGCAGCTTGTCTGCGCGGATCTTGCCGGTGTCTTTCTCGGGGAACATGGCCCCGCCGACGAAGAGGCGGAGATCGTCAGGCGGTTCCGCGAGCGGGACGGTGCGGCGGGCGTTCCGGTCATACTGGTCGGCGGAATGAACGCCATTCTGCGCACCTCGAAGTTCCGCTCGGCGGGGGTGGACCTCGTGGTT
>JAENIX010000137.1 GCA_016844415.1 Actinomycetota bacterium
GGAAGGTCGACGAGGTGCTGTTCCAGGCGGTCCGCGGGATCTCGGAGCTGGTGACCAAGCCGGGATACATCAACCTCGACTTCGCCGACGTCAAGACGATCATGTCGGGCATGGGCGTGGCGCTGATGGGCATGGGGAGCGCATCAGGGCAGAACCGCGCGGTCGCCGCGGCGGAGAAGGCGATCTCCAGCCCGCTCCTGGAAGACGTCTCGATCCGGGGCGCGCGCGGCGTGCTCATCAACATCACCGCGGGGCCGTCCCTCTCCATGCACGAGGTGCATGAGGCGGCGAGCCTTGTCCAGCAGGAAGCCGACGACGAGGCGAACATCATCTTCGGCACCGTCATCGACGAGACGCTCGAAGACGAGCTGAAGGTGACGGTCATCGCCACGGGCTTCGAGCCCGGCGTGGCCGAAAGCATCTGGAGAGGCCCGCGCCGGACGATCAAGCTGGTGGGAAGGGAGGACCTGGAGAAGCCGACGTTCCTCCGGGCCGCCCCGCATAAGCCGCCGGAGCGGATCGAGGACCTCCCGGTCATCGACAAGGAGGGCGAGGCGGAAGCGCTCGTGGAGTTCGATATCCCCACGTTCCTGCGCCGCCGGGGCGAGTAGGCCCCGCCGGGGGCGGGCATGTCGTGGGAACTGCGCAAGCTCCGCGACGCCGTCCTCTCACGGGAGGTCGGGGCCCGGAGGAAGGAGTGGGGGGGAAGGCTCCGCGTCGCGCTGGCCTACCCGAACCGGTACGCGGCGGGGATGTCGAACCTGGGCTTCCTTTCCATCCATGCCCGTATCAACGCACGGGCCGATGCCCTGTGCGAGCGGGTCTTCCTGCCGTCCGCCGCGGAGGAGCGGCTCCTTGCCCGCCGTTCGCACCCCCTCTCCACGCTGGAAAGCGGCAGCCCTCTCCATGCGTTCGACATCGTCGCGTTCTCCCTTTCCCATGAGAATGATCTGCTGAACGTCCCCGCGATTCTTTCGGGCGGAGGCGTCGCTCCGTTCCGCAGGGACCGGGAGGAGGCCGGGGATCGACGGCCGCTGGTACTGGCCGGAGGGTTCGCCGCGTCGCTCAATCCGGAGCCCGCGGGTGTTTTCGCAGACGCAGTCGTCGTGGGCGACGGAGAGCGGGCGATCGAGTCCATACTCGACCTCGGGGATCCACGGTTCGTGGACGATGGATACCTCAAAAGCCTTGCCGCCGTCCCGGGCGTCTACGTTCCCGCAGGATATATCCCCGAATATATGAAGTCCGCCGCCGGCGTACCTGGCACGGAAGGGAAGTTGCGCGCCTTCTCTCCTGTCGCCGGTTTTCCCGCGCGCGTCGCGCGGGAGAAGATCGACTTCACGGAATTCCCGCCGCTGCCTGTCGTCCTCGCCGGGGACGCGGAGCTGGGCAGAATGGCCCTGCTTGAAACCTCCAGGGGGTGCCCGAGGATGTGCTCCTTCTGCGCCGCGGCCCATGCCTGCCCGGAGTTCCGGGAGATGCCCCTCTCGCTGGCGCGCTCGACTGTCGAATCCTCCTGGCCCCATCGCCGCAGCATAGGGATGATCGGGGCGGCGGTGCTCGACTGGAGGCACTTCAAGGAGTTTTCCAGGGAAATCCTGGCCCGCGGAGGGACGGTCTCGCCCGCGTCGGTCCGGGCGGACCTCGTTGACGATGAAATCGCGGATATTCTCAAGCGCAGCGGGCACCGCACCGTCGCGCTGGCGCCCGAGTGCGGCAGCGAGCGGCTGCGGGCCCGTATCGGCAAGCGTGTCGAGGACGGGATATTCTTCGATGCCGGCAGGATCATGGTCCGCGCGGGGATCGTCTCCTTCAAGCTCTATTTCCTGGTGGGGGTCCCGGGCGCCGGGCGGGAAGAAGAAACGGGCGGCGCGATCGATTTCCTGCGGGAGTTCCGGAAGGCCGTCCTCGACGAATCGAAGGCGGTAGGCCGGATGGGGACCATCACCGTGGTTCTCTCCCCATTCGTGCCGAAGCCGTTCACTCCGCTTCAGTGGGCGGCCATGATGCCCGAGGCCGAATTGCGGTTGCGCCAGGAGAAGGTCGCCGCCGCGATGCGGTCGATATCCAACCTGCGCATCGACCCCGAAACGCCCTCGTCGGCCGTCCTCCAGGGATTCCTGGGGCTGTCGGACAGGCGGGTGGAAAGTGCGCTGCGACACGCCCGGAAGGGCAGGCTAAGGCTTTCCCCGGACCGCCTCGCCGTCCCTCTCGCTGAGATCGTCCACAGGGAGAAGGACTCTGACGAGTATTTCCCCTGGGACATCGTGGAGGGCGGCTTGCCGAAAAACGTCCTCCGCAACAGGTACGTGGCCGTCATGCGGGGGTGACCCGGCACCGCTTGCGCATTTGCGCGCGAAAGGGAAAACATGGGAAACAACAGAGCCGGACAGGACACGTCGGGCATTCCGTGCAACCTGTGCGGTTCGTCCGGCGCGGACGAACTGTCGCTCGTCGATCGCGATGGAAACCATCTTCGGACGGTCATCTGCAGGAATTGCGGATTGGTCTGGACGGATCCCCGTCCCGCCGGCGTCCGGGAGTTCTACGAAAAGGAATACAGGTTGCGGTACAAGGGAACATACAAGCCGAAGCCGAAGCATGTTTACCGCGCGGGGAAAGTCGCCGTCGCCCGATACGAGAGGATAAGGGGGTACATAAGGAAAGAGATGTCCCTGCTGGATGTCGGCTCGGGCGGAGGCGAATTCATCTACCTGATGCGGAAAGTGGGATGCAAAACGATCGGCATAGAGCCCAACGAGGGTTATGCGGGATACGCGGTTTCGGAATACGGCCTCGACGTGCGCGCCGGCTTCATGCAGGACGCGATGCTGGAAGACGGAAGTCAGGACATCGTGACGATGTGGCACGTGCTTGAACATACGGAAGACCCGACGTTAGTGATCGGAATGGCCGGCGGCTGGATCAGGCAGGGCGGGATCCTGGCTTTGGAGGTCCCCAACGTCGAGGCGACATGCATGTCTCCCCCGCATCGGTTCCATCTTGCTCATCTGTATAATTTCAACCCGGACACCTTGCGTCGCCTGGGCGAAAAAGCAGGACTCAAAATAGTCGAGCAGGCCGTCTCCGGGGACGGGGGAAATATCACGGCGATATTCCGTAAACATGAAGTCGCCATCCCGCCCGATTCATTGTTCATCGATGGCAATTACGACAGGATCGCCGGCGTTGTCCGGAATCACACCGTCGCGCGCCATTACGCCTCCCGCCATCCATACCTGCGATTTGCGAAAAAAATACGCAGTGCATTGGATGAAAAAATATCCACGATCAATTATGCCGGGGGGAAACGCCTTCTGGACGGCATTTTCGGATTGCAGGCGGATGCGCCGTTACGCCTCGGTGACCCGGATTAGTGCGTTGCGGGTTCTCGGGCCGTCGAACTCGCAAAGGAAGATCGCCTGCCATGTGCCCAGGACGAGCTGGCCGGCCTCCACGAACACCGATACGGAAGGTCCCACTAGGGTGGCCTTCGCGTGGGCATGCGCGTTCCCTTCAGAGTGCAGGTATTTTCCCTTCGAGGGGGCCATCGCTTCGAGGATGTTGATTATGTCGCGCCGGACGTCCGGGTCGGCGTTCTCGTTGACGGTCACCGCGGCAGTCGTATGAGGGATGAAGATCGTGCAGGTCCCCCGCGTGATGCCGCTCTCGCGGACCACCTGGCGCACCGTGGCGGTGATGTCCACCATCTGCTGGGAGCTTTCGGTCCGGACGGTTACGGTTTTCAGATTCATCCGATCCCCTCTTGGCATCCTCTTGTAGCACAGGCTCCCCGAGGGGTCAAGGAATGATGCCCGCAGGAATGATGCCCGCAGGCGAACTTACCGATATAATGGTATCCCGTGGCAACCCGACCGAGCCTGATACTGGCTTCCGCTTCCCCGCGCCGCCGGGAGCTTCTGCGTTCGATCGGAGTTCCATTCAGGGTTGTTCCTTCCCGCGCGGAAGAGGTGCGGCGTCAGGGGGAGGCGCCGCGGATGTCTCCCGGCTTTTCCCGGATGCCTTCGTCCTTTCGGCGGACACGGTCGTCGTCGTGGACGACAGGCTGCTCGGAAAGCCCGCGGACCGGCGGGAAGCGGGGCGAATGCTTGCGATGCTCTCCGGGCGCGAGCACCTGGTTCACACGGCGGTCTGCCTATTTCAAGGGAGGCAGGGCCGCCTGGACGAAACGTGCGTGACCACACGGGTCCGGTTTCGTCCGCTTGCGCATGGCGAGATAGCCGCGTACCTGCGAACGGGCGAGTGCGACGACAAGGCGGGCGCCTACGCCGCGCAGGGTGCGGGGAACCTTCTCATAGAACGGATCTCCGGCTCCTTCACGAACGTGGTCGGCCTTCCAATGACGCACACGCTCGCGATGCTTCGCCGGGCGGGGCTTCTATCCGTGGACCGGAGCGGCGCAGGCTTGTACGTGCTGGCGGGCGGGAAGCCGTAAGAAGATGGCGGAGTCCGTCAGGGAACGCGTTCAGGACGTCCTTGATCGCCTCGCGCGGGCGGCTGCCCGGTCGGGCCGTCCCCCGGAATCGGTCCGGCTGGTGGCGGTTTCGAAGACGCAGCCCGCCGGGAGGGTCGCCGAGGCGTACGACGCGGGCCTGCGGGTCTTCGGCGAGAACTACGTCCAGGAAGCCGAGGGGAAAATACACGCATTCCCCGATGCGGAGTGGCACCTCATCGGGAAACTCCAGGGGAACAAGGTGAAAAAGGCCGTTTCCCTGTTCGGATGGATCCAGACGATCGATTCGCCAGGACTTCTTGCCGACGTGTCACGTCGTAGCGCGGAAGCGGGTAAATTGTTGCCGGTGCTCGTGGAGGTCAACCTCGGCGGCGAGGGGAGCAAGGCGGGCGTCTTGCCGGACGAATTGCCGCATATCATCGAATCGGCCGCCGGCCTGCCGGGAGTCAGGGTTTGCGGGTTGATGGCCATCCCGCCGGAGACGGAGGACCCGGAAGGGAGCCGGCCCTGCTTTGCGCGCCTGAGGGAGCTTATGGAACGGCATGCCTCTTCCGGTGGGGCGGCGGGGAAAATGACCGAGCTGTCCATGGGGATGTCGAACGATTTCGAGGTGGCGATCGAAGAGGGGGCGACGATGGTCCGTGTCGGGACCGCCGTCTTCGGGAGCCGGGCGCGGAGGGAGAAATGAAAAAGGTCGGGTTCATCGGCGCCGGCAACATGGCGGAGGCGATGCTGCGGGGGATGATAGACGGGAAGCTGCTGCCCGCCCGCGACATATTCGTCCACGATGTGCATGCGAAACGCGTGCAGGAGCTTGCGAGGCGTTACGGCGTCTCCGTGTCCGCTTCCCTGCCGGACCTGGCCCGCAAGTGCGGGACGGTAGTCTTCGCGGT
>JAENIX010000138.1 GCA_016844415.1 Actinomycetota bacterium
GATGCAGGAAATCTTCCTCGATACTATCCGGGCGCTGGCCGCGGCGATCGAGGCGAAGGATCCCTACACGCGGGGCCACTCCGAGCGCGTTGCCAAAATCTCGGTTTCGATCGCGAAAGGGCTCGGGCTGCCGGAGGATGAAGTGCAGGCGATTCACATCGCTTCCATCCTTCACGACGTGGGGAAGATCGGGACGTCACGGTTCATACTTTCCAAACCCCAACCGCTGACTCCGGCCGAGGTTCGGGAAATACAGAAGCATCCGCGGACGAGCTTCGACATCCTGTCCGAAATCAGGTTTCCCTATCCGAACGTCGCGATCCTCGCAAGGGACCACCACGAGCGGCTCGACGGATCGGGCTATCCCGATGGAAAGACGGATCGACAGATTCCCATGGGGGCTAGGATCATCGCGCTGGCCGACGCCTTCGATGCCATGGTCTCCGACCGCCCATACCGGGACAGCCTGCCTCTCATGGTGGCGCTCGGTAGACTTCGGTCATGCATCCACAGCCACTACGACCCGGCTGTGGGACTGATGTTTTTCAAGGGTCTGCGCCGGGAAATCGCCGGGGAGCCAGATGAGGCCCCCGTCTTCACCACGGGATCGATGCATTTTTCCCCCGATGAGGCGCTCGGTTTCATCGACGGGGCGCTGAAGGAGCTGGAATGAAGCAGGCCGCCGCGGTGCCGCGGCTTCTTTAGCGGATTTCCGGCAGAAGCGCCTGCAGGGCGGCGAGCCCCCGGTGGAAGTGTTCCCTGCGGTGTGGTTCCAGTGTGAGAATGGGAGAAGCGCCCGCCTCCAGCGAAGCGTTCAGGACCCCGCGGAAATTGATCGATCCCTCGCCCATTGGAAGGTGGTCGTCCCGCTGACCTCGGTTGTCGTGGATGTGCATCTCCCTGAGGTCCCGGCCGTACGCTTCCACCCACTTGTGTAAGGGAAGGCCGGAAAACAGCGTCGCATGGCCCGCGTCGAAGCAGTATCCGATGCGTTTGGAGCCGAGCGCATTCCGTAGCCTGAGCAGGTGGTCGGGGACCTCGTCGAAGACGTTTTCCAGGAAGATATCGACCCCGGCCTTCTCCGCCGCCTCCGCGACCTCCCGGAAAGTCCGGAGGGCGGGCTTGAACCACTTGTCCGCGTCGAAGTCGTAGAGCCACCCGTAGTACCCGCCGTGAACCACGATCCCCAACGGACGGAAGACTTGAGCCACGGAAATGGCCTGACTCAAACGGCGGACCGCCAGCCCGCGCGCCTCCTCGTCGCGCGCCCCCGGCCAGATTTCCTCGAACGGGGCGTGGAACGTGACGCTTCGGACACCCGCCGCCCGAACGGACTCCGCCGTTTTTTCCGCATGGCCCGGTGACAACGAGTCTAGCGTCTTCGCCGATAGATAGATTTCCGGCCCCACGCCGTTACCGGCGAGGAGGCGGGCCGTCTCCGGATTTTCCAGCATGGGGTATGGCACGGTGGCGTGGATCGTCCAGTTCATGGCCTCGAAGATACCCCATCGCCCGCGGCGTGGCAACCCGGTGCTCTCAACACCCGGTGCTCCTAAAGGATTTCCAACGGTCCCGACCGGGATGCAGGGGGTCTGTTTCCGGGTGGAAATGCCTTGACATGTTTTTGTATACTGCATACATTATCCGGCAATCCTTGATAAAGGAAGGACGCCCTGTTGCTGCAGAAACTGAAGATCCAGATCGACAGCCACATGACCCTGAGGGAAAAAATCGTAGAGACGGTCCGGAGCGCAATCATCAACGGCCAGATCCCGGCGGGCACCCGTGTCGCCGAGCCCGACCTGGCCGAACGCTTCGGCATCAGCAGGACGCCGATCCGCGAGGCGTTCCGCCAGCTGGAGTCGGAGGGGTTCATCACGGTCATACCGCGGAAGGGCGCAGTCGTAGCTTCCATTTCGGCCAAGGACATCTCGGAGTTCTACGACATGAAGATGGTGCTCGAGGGATATGCGGCCCGCTGCGCCGCACGGACGCTCACGGATAAGGACATCGCGAGGATGGAGTCGTTGAACCGCCAGATCGAGGCGGCAGCGATCAAGAAGGATTTGCGCAAGGTCCTCGCCCTGCACAACGATTTCCACGACGTTTTCCTGAAGGCGTGCGGCAACGAGAAACTCCATTCCGTCGTCCAGAACATGGTGATGCAGTTCAAGCGTTTCCGGCTGATCCTCGCGATGCGGGGCAGGATCGAGGGGATCGTCCGGCAGCACGACGAAATAGTGGATGCCTTCCGGAAGCGTAACGCTCCCCTCGCTGAATCTCTCGTTATGAAGAACGCCCAGTACGGGAAGAAGATACTCCTCCAGGAATTCGCCAAGGAGTGACCCGGGGGGCGGTGCACTAGGATGTCCGATCCTGATAGATTGCGCAGCCTTCCTTCCGTCTCGTTCCTGCTTGAGGCGCCCGGGATACGTCAGGTCCTCCTCCTCACACCACGGCCGGTAGTGGTCGACGCCATCCGGAGAATCGTTTCCGCCTCCCGCGTGGAAGCGGCCGCGGGCGCTCCGCCCCGCACCCGCGAGGAATGGGCGGCCCATGTCCTGTCCCGCCTGCCGGCCGAAATCGCCGCCGCCGAGGAACCGTCCCTGAGGAGGGTGATCAACGCCACCGGCATCGTCATCCATACGAACCTCGGGAGGGCGCCGCTGCCTGAAGAGGCCGTGCATGCGGTGTCCTCCGCAGCGCGCGGATATTCCAACCTCGAGTTCGACCTTGCCTCCGGCAACCGCTCCACCCGTCTTGTCCACGTCGAGGAACTGGTGCTATCCCTCACGGGGGCCGAGGCGGCGCACGTAGTCAATAACAACGCGGCCGCGGTGCTCCTGTGTCTGGCGGGGCTGGCAAGGGGCAGGGAAGTTCTCGTCAGCCGGGGGGAGCTGGTGGAGATCGGCGGCTCGTTCCGCATCCCCGACATCATGGCCGAGAGCGGCGCGACCCTCGTCGAGGTGGGCACGACCAACAGGACCCGCCTCCAGGATTACGAAAGAGCCGTGACTTCCAAAACGGCGCTGCTCCTCAAGGTCCACAGGTCCAACTTCAGCGTGTCCGGGTTCACGGAAGAGGTTTCCGCCGCCATGCTCGGTTCCCTTGGCGACCGCCTGGGGATCCCGGTGATGGAAGACCTCGGCTCGGGGGCCTTCTTCGATTTTTCCTCTGCCGGCATACCGGGGACCCCCACCGTCCGGCAGGCGCTCGCGAACGGACCCGGCCTCGTCACCGTAAGCGGGGACAAGCTCCTTGGCGGCCCCCAGGCTGGCATCATCGCCGGCCGAAAGGCCCTGGTGGATCCGCTGAAGAAGCACCCCCTTTCAAGGGCGCTGCGCGTCGACAAGTTGTGCCTGGCCGCGCTCGCCGCCACGCTTGCGCTGTACGCCGACGAGAGGAGGGCCGCCTCCCGCGTCCCGGTATTGGCGATGATGTTCGAAGAAGAGAAAGCCGTCCGCGCGCGGGCCCGGAAACTCATCAGGCGTGTCCGGGCGGCCGGAGGCGCCGGGCTGCTCATGTACGTGGAGAAGGCGGATTCTTCTCCCGGCGGCGGGTCGATGCCGGATGTCCTGATTCCCACGGCCTGCGTGGCGGTAACCTGCCGGGAAGGACGCGTCGAGGACCTGGAGGAACGGCTGAGGCGTGGCGCCCCGCCTGTCGTCGCGCGCATCGGGAAGGGGAAACTGCTCCTCGACATGCGCACCGTGCGCGACGGGGAGCTCGCCGACCTTGCCGCCGCGCTTGTTTCCGCTGCCGCGGTTCCGGGCTGACGACCACCCAAGTTCCCTGTTGAAGGGAGGTCCCTCCCCGGTGTATAAAAAGACATGCTGAATTCCGGCGTGCTGGTCCTGAACCGGGCGTATTTCCCAGTACACGTCACGAACGTGCGCCGGGCGTTCTGCCTCCTGTATTCTGGCCTTGCCCGGGCGATAAACTCGCAGTACGAGATGTTCGATTTCCATTCCTGGAGCGAGCTTTCCGTCCAC
>JAENIX010000139.1 GCA_016844415.1 Actinomycetota bacterium
CCGTGCACGAAGTCGATCACCTTCAGGAAGAAGTATGCGAAGAGGGCTCCCAGCGCTCCTTTCGCCATCCCGAGCAGGATGTCGTTGAAGGATGCGTGATGATGCGGGTCTATCTGGTCCCGGAAGACCCGATGGCTGATGGAGCTCTCGGCGATAACCATTGAAAGGCCGGCGAAAACGCTCGACACGAAGAACAGGATCGGGATGTTGCCCGAGTACCACAGAGGGTGGATCTTGTTCGACGCCATCATGAACAGGGCGCCCAGGCCCGACTGGTGCAGGGTCGATAACGTGATGCCGAATATCACGGCCCCGGTCGTGCAGAGCTTGGCGTACTTGCGGACCTTCGGCCAGTACAGCCATTCCGTGACGGCGGGGAAGATCTCGACGAACTGGCAGACCGTGTACAGCAGGAAGTGCCACGCGACCAGGAAGAGGACCGAGCTGTACCCGAACGCGTTGCCGATGATCGGGTTGATAACGTTCCACGGCCGCCCCAGGTCCAGGAGCAGCGCGCCCGCGTAGAAGCAGTACGCCAGGAACCCGTTGAGGACGGTGGCCTTCAGGATCGGCTCGTACTTCTTGAAATTGAGGATATGGACCACGAAGCACAGGGTGTAGGCGCCGCCCGCGAACGCAACGCCTGTCACGACGTCGAACCCGATCCAGATCCCCCACGGATATTCCTGCGAGAGATTGGTGATGGATCCCAGCCCGTATGCGAACCGGATGACGATGAGGATCAGCCCCCCGAGTATGATCACCCCGCTGATCAGGTTGAACGGCGTGAGGATCTTGCCCTTCGGCTTCAGCTCCGCGAGGACGAAGCGGAAAAACCCCTTGACGGTGTCGGCCCCCGTTGGTGATTTGGCCAGGGCCAGGGGCACGGTGTTATTTTTCTCCATGATCGCTCTCCTTGTCCTTGCTATGTGTAAGGTAGTTCAGCCCGTAGAGGAAAGTCGGCCAGAGGATGAATATGTGCGGCACCGCGTACAGGAAGCCGGTGGTCTTTTCCGGGTACGGGACGCTCCCGACGTTCATCCTGAAATCCAGCTTTTCGACTGGGACGCTGGACAGGAACATCATGCTCGTCCCTCCCGCCTCGTGCTCTCCGTAAATGTACGGATGATACTTGTCGGGATTCTGGTAGATGCGCTGCCGCGCGATCTCGATCAGCTCCCGGCGCTTCCCGAACAGCGACGCCCCTTCAGGGCATGCCTCAACGCATGCCGGCTGCTCCCCCTTCACGACCCGGTCGAAGCAGAATACGCACTTCTTCAGGTACGGCATTGCGCTGTTGTATTCGTACTTCGGGGCGTCGAACGGGCATGACACCATGCAGTACCGGCACCCCATGCACCGGTCCTTGTTGTACTTCACCGGCCCTTCCGGGGTCTTCTCCAGCGCCTTCACGAGGCAGGCGGTGGCGCACGCGGGCTGGTTGCAGTGCATGCACTGCTTCCGGACGAAGATCGGCTTGTCCGGATCCTTGGGGTTCGGATACTTGTTCAGCACCGTGAAGGCTTCCGGCGTCGTGTCCCGCTTCTTCTCGAACACGGAGTCGCTGGAGAAGGAAACCTCCGGCTTCGGAAGATCGTTCTTCGCGTTGCAGGCCTCCTCGCAGCTGCGGCACCCTATGCACTTCGTGGTGTCGACAAGCATCCCGTAGAACTCGACGTCCTTCGCCCCCGCGTGCCCCACCTGCGCCGCCTGCGCGTCGCCCCCCGCCTCCGCAGGCTTCCTGCCCGTGAGCAGGACGCATCCGGCTGCGCCCGCGACCTTCAAGAATTTCCTTCTGCTGACGGTCATCGGTTTATCCTCCTGTTTGTTTCCGCTTCAGCGGAAAAACTTTTTGACGGCGAGCTGCAGGATCTCCCCGTCCATGGTCTCCATGACGCCCTCGGTGTGGAACCCGCCGTCCGGCATGGTGACCCCTATCTCCTGCGGGACCGCCCTGTAGAGAGTCAGGAACTCCACGAATCTCCTGACCTCCTTCTCCAGCCAAGGAGAAGCCTCCGTGCCTATCCGGAGCTTTTTCAGGTTGTGCGCCAGGTTGGTCGGACGGATCACGACCGCCCACCCTTTTTCGTACGGGTTTTCCCTGGCTCCCCGCAGATCGGCGTTCAGGCGCTCGTTCACGGCGTAAATTTCGCCGTCGACCGGCGCGACGAACTCGATCCTCTTGCCCGACTGGTGAACGGCAAGCGCCGGCTCTCCCTGGCGGACCCGCTTCCCTGTGGCGGGAAGCTCGTACCTGTCCACCTTGCCGAGGATCCCCTGCGCGAACCCGTCCAGGCCTACCTGGACGTTTCCGGAGTCCTCGAGCTTCGCCCAGGTGTGGCCCCCGTGGAAGAAGAGCCCGCCCGGCATTTCATAAGCCGGCCGGTAAGGAAGAAACGTCGCCGGATCCATTGCGCGAATTGACGCCTCCACCCGCCGCCTTTCCTTCAGGCGGATGGCCATCTCCACCGTGATGAAGCAAAGCACCGTCAGCACTACGAGAAGAACGACCATGGCACACCTCCTTGCGGTTACCCTAAAAATTGGCTGATGATCTTTCCCCACTGCGCTTCGGTCAACTTGCCGCTGATGTCCGCGAGCGCCTCGCCTCCGTCGGTCGAGGTCATCCCAAGATCGGACGCGAACACCTTCTGAAGCCTTTCGACGTCGCACTCGAGCCATTTCCTCGCGACGTTTTCGTGGTACAGGCCGTTAACCGCGTCCCCCTTGAGCCGCATGGAGAACACCCAGCCTTCGTTGTACGGATCCGTGTTGAGGAGGGACGGGTCGGCGGCCACCTTGGGATTGACCGCCTTGATGGTCCCGGTGGCGGGCGCCACCATCCGGACGGTCCGCTCGCCGGAATGAAGAAGGAAGCATACGCTGTTCTCCTTCACCGTCATGTTGGCGCCCGGGGTTGATATTCTGTTGACCTTTCCGATCAGCCTTGCCGAAAAATCGTCGATTCCCACCCTGGCCTCGGTCTCGTCTTCCGGAGACAGCGCGAGCCAAAGGTGCTTTGGATGGTAGTAGTACTCCGTTTTCAGCTGGAACCCCCGAACGTTCTCGACGCCCTTGGCCGTATCCCCCACCTCGCAATAAAGCGAGCATTCCTGGAAGTTGGTCGTGTTGCAGATGCCTTTCGCGTTGGACATGCTGTCCACGCGGATCATCTTCACCGGATAAGCCTTGCAGTAGGTGACCGTTGTGGTTTCAAGAAAAGGGCATTTTCTTTCTTTCATCGCGACACCCCTTTTCCTCCTTCTGGTCCGTAGACCGCGTTCATTCCGCCGAAGCCCCTCTCATGCGTGGCTCGTCAGCAACCTTGCGGACGCGACGATGCCAAGAACGATGTACGCTATGCCGATCAGGATGAATCCCATCGTTCTCACCTCCCTTCTGCGGGGATGTCTTCCCGCACCTGCTTATAGCGCAATGCCCGTGCCATCTTCGAATCGCGGGCCTCACATCATTGATAAGTGGCCGATAATGCACAGAAAGGGGAAGCCGAAACCCCGCTTATGCATCGGGGTCATGGATGCGATGTAATGTTGAGATTCTCTACACTTACGCGTGAGGAGAGGGATTAAGTTGATATTTCGAAAGCTTGCCCTGTTGAGAAATTCAACAGCGAATTGTATTATTCAACACTCTTCGGCGTAGCACCCTCCTTCTTCATGTCGTGTTTCTTTATTTTGTTGTATAAAGTTACGCGGTCGATCCCCAGCATCTGTGCGGAACGCACGATGTTCCACTGGTTCTCGATCAGCACGACCCGTATGTGCTCTATCTCGACCTCCTCGAGAGTCTTCGTCCAATGGTTCGCGCTTTGCGGACCGGATGGCCGGATCACGTCGGTTTCAGTGATGATATTACCCTTGGCGACGACCATGGCCCTCTCGACGACGTTGCGCAGCTCACGCGCGTTCCCCGGCCATTCGTTGTCCATGAGGATCCTCATCGCCCCCTCGCTCACGCCG
>JAENIX010000140.1 GCA_016844415.1 Actinomycetota bacterium
ACGTGGAATGCATGTGAAGGTCGATCATTTCCCCCCCTCCTCGAGGTATTGCCTCACAACTCGCGTGACGGACTCACGGATTTCCACGGGAGAAAGCTGATCCATCTCCTGGACTTTGAGAGAGCATCCGAGTTTTTCGATCCGGCTTTGGAACATTCTAAGCGTATTTTCCCCAAGTCCGAAATTCGAGAACGCCTTCCCCATGACCGCCAGAACGACACGCGCTTCGGCCCCGTGCGCATAGTCTGACACCGCAAGCAACCCTTCGAGCGACCCGTATACCTCGTCTTTCATAAAGGCGATGATTCCGAGCGGTCGGGGTGCGATCGCATACCAGATCGGCGAAGTCGAACGATGGTAAGGAAACGCATACAGAAGGAGCGAATTCGTCTCCCCGACGTGAATCCTGCCGAACATGCCGATCGGGACCTCTCCTTTCCGGTGAAGCGAGAAAAAAATCCTGTCAGGTTCGAACTCATGAAACCCGCCCAAGGCCATGACCACATCTTCCAGCATTGACGGATCCGGGAGGAAAAGCACGATACGGCCCATGGCCGCGTATCCGGAAAAACACCCTTCCTCCATGGAATTGCGAAGGAGGACGAGATCCTCCGGGGGAAGGAAATTGCTTTTCGCAAATGGCGTATCGGTCACACTTGCCTGCGGGATACCGCGTTCTTCGGGGAAGGATCCTGGAGTAAGTGAGCGACGTATCCTTATATATATCTCCTCGTCCCGGATGGGCCTCTTGAAAAACTCGTCGATCCCTGGACGGAACCCGGAAACGCTCTGCCCACGGTCGCTCAAGAACAGGATTGGAATCGTGCTCGTATTCGGATTGGATTGCAGGATCCGGACCAGACGATCAGGAGCCAGCACCCCCACGGAGAGATCCAGCAGCAGCATATCGGGACGGGACAGGAGCGCCTCGGCCAGCGCCTTGCCGCCGTCGGAAACCTCGACGGTCTCAAGCCCCTTCTCTCTCAGGTAGCGGCCAAGGGATTGCCGCGATTCCCCGGATGGGTCGGCTATAATGACTTTCGTCGCCGGCACGTATGCCCCTTCATCTTCAGTATCCGCGAGGGAAATATGCTTCCTGCAATTTATCCATCATCGAATCGACGAGCCATTCATCGGCGGTGTTGAAGCCGCACATTTCGTCGTCCCTGCCCGCCGCGAAAATCCCGTAGGCCCCGTTCTCCTTCAGGTACAGGAGAACCTCCCTTTCTTTCAGATATTCGTCGTCCGCATCCACGAACGCGAGTTTCTTCGCATTGAAACGTGCGCCGCCGGCTTTCCCGATAATACAGATCCTGCATCTGGCGGATGCCTCGGAGCCGAAAGAGAGGAATATCCGCCTGAATATCTCGGGGCGGGGACCAGCGGCGATCACAATCCCCCTGGAATCCCCCAAAGTCGACGCGTCCTGCGCCACAGCTTCCACGAGCCTTGAATAAATCGACCGGTCCAGGGAAAAACACCCGTTTCTGCCGAGATCCTTGCCGGCGTGGGCTGCGTGAAGGACGTCATCTCTCCTGTTTTGGATATTTTCGTGGGCCTTCCTGTCGACGAGGATGTCGAACGCCTCCCATAACGGTTTATCCATGAGCCGCAGGCGATGTAGCGGGCCGTTCCTCTGCCGCATGCATTTGTCTTCGCCCACGCGAGAAAGCTCCCCGAAATCCTCTCCGTCGCGCGGATAGGTGACGGATACCAGACAAGGTGCAAGGTCGAATTCTTTTCCGAGATATCGGAATTTCCCGGTCTCGTGAGCCCTCTTGCGGAGGCGGCGCAGGGTATTCATAGATCCGAAGCCGTCGGTTTCCGCAAGAAGGACGCAGAAGCGGTCGGAAGAAACGCGTCCGACGATGTCGGATCCCCGCACCTTCTTCATGATCGCGCCGATCATTTCCGAGAGCGCCGCGTCGACAACGTTCTCCCGGGTCTGCTCCACCAGGGATGCTCGGTTCTCTATCGCAAGGAAGATAAGTGAAAAGGGACGGCGATAACGACTGGCCTTGCAGGATTCCCTGTCGAAGCAATCCGCCATGAAGGCGGCGGAATATGCATGTGTTCCGGGGTCTCGCAGCGAGGCATTCTCCGGTATCCGCCCGGGCTTCATGGAGCCTGACCTACATCTTGTACTTGCTGAAGTCTTCCGGGTCCATTTTCTCGAGCAGCTCGGTCCACTTGTCTTTATCCGCGCCCGTCAAGGAAGAGTCGATGCGCACGGCTTTTTCGATGACCGCCTCGTGGACCAGGATCGGGGCGCCGTAGCGGAGCGCGATTGCGATTGCGTCGCTTGGCCTGGAGTCTACCACAATCTTTTCGCTCCCCGCCTCGAGATGAATGGCCGCGAAATATGTGTTGTCCTTTATGTCGGTCACCTCGATCCGCAAGAGGCGGATGCCCAGGCTGTCCATGACGTTCTTGAACAGGTCATGGGTCATGGGGCGGGGAAGATTCACCTTCTCCAGCCCGACTGCGATGGCGTTGGCCTCGAGTATGCCGATCCATATAGGCAGGATATGCTGGTTTCCGGCGTCACGCAGAATGACGATCGGCGACTGCGTGGCCGGATCGACGGTGATCCCAACGACTTGCATTTCCTTAGCCAATTGGGGCTCCTTCCTCGCCTGAAATCGAGTGCGCTCCGGCGGTGCGGATTAAGACCCGCCGGAATGAACCCGATCGATTCGCGTCGGGAGAGAAGTTCACCATTTTATGGCAAGCGGTGCGCCCGCACAGCATCCCGGCGTCCCGCAAACTTGCACCTTCGACAAGGACCTCCATTTCGGCACCGACGCAGTCCTCCAGGCGTTCGCGGGTGTGACGGTCCTGCAGGAGCTGAAGTCGACGGAGGCGTTCGCCGGCCGCGTCCGGCGGCACCGTCCCCGGCATCGTAGATGCGAGGGTTCCGGGCCGGGGCGAAAATCTGAATGAAAAAGAGGAATCGTACCGGACTTCCTCCATGAGCGAGATGGTTTCCATGAAATCATCGTCGGTCTCCCCGGGGAAACCGACGATGAAATCGGAGGAAAACGCGATCCCGGGCCTTGCCTTGCCCAGAGCGTCGATCTTTTCCAGATATCCTTTTCGCGTGTATCCCCTTCCCATCGAGGCGAGAATCCGGTCGGAGCCGGATTGAACCGGCAGGTGGATGTGCGGGCAGAGCATCTCGATCTCGGAGAACAGGCCGACGGTTTCAGGTTCGAGGTCCCTCGGATGGGATGTGATGAACCGGAGCCGCGCGATGCCAGGCACCCGGGATATCCGGCGGACCAGCTCGGGAAAGGGGATCTCCCCTTCCTTCTTCCCGTATGAATTGACGTTCTGGCCCAGCAGGATCACTTCCGCGACGCCGCGTTCCGCGAGTTTACGGACCTCGGAGATAATCTCGCCCGCCGGGCGGCTGATCTCCTTTCCGCGTACGTACGGCACGATGCAGTAGGCGCAATAATTCTCGCACCCCTGCATGATGGTCACCATCGCGCTGGATGCCCCCTCTGGCAGGTACGGAAGCACGTCCCAGTGGCTCGTGTCTTCCGAGAAATCCACCTCCACCGAGGCCACCGCTTCTTCCGCTCTCCGGACGAGTTCGGGAAGGCGCGCGATGTTGTGCGTTCCGAAAACAATATCGACGTAGGGGGCTTTTTTTGCAAGCGCCTTGCCCTCCTGCTGCGCCAGGCATCCTCCAACGGCGACAATCCTCCCACTACGTTCGCTTTTCCATCGCCGCAACCTTCCAAGTTCGCTGTAGATTTTCTGGTCCGCCTTATCCCGTATGCTGCAAGTGTTCACCAGCACGAGATCGGCTTCCGCGACCGAACCCGCCGCGGTGTACTCCACGGATTCCAGGAGGGTAAGCATCCTGGCCGAGTCGACCTCGTTCATCTGGCAGCCGAACGTCTCTATGTAGACGCGTTTTGGCATGGGTTCCCATTATAACATCGGGGGCA
>JAENIX010000141.1 GCA_016844415.1 Actinomycetota bacterium
GGGACCGTCCAACAGACCGGCGCACTGTCTCCGATCAGTGTGAACAAGTTGCAGATCCGGCCGAGGTAGGTGCCGTCGTGCGATGCGGCAAGCTTCGGCGTATCTTTCGTCGTGGCTGTGGACGCCGTGTGCTGAATTGCAGCCGCCTGCTTCTTACCCGCATCGGCGGCCTGCTTCTCTGCCTCGAGCCGCTTGCGTTCCTGCTCGAGTTGATTGCGCTCATCCTGCGCGCGACGCATCCCATCTCCCGCCGCCAGTTTCTGCGCCTGCAACTGCACCTCGCGCTTGGCCTCCTCGGCGGCCTGCTGCGCCTGTTCGGTGGCCTGTTTCTGCGCCGCCATCTGGGCTGCCAATCTTGCTTCGACTTGGTGTTGTTCAATACGGTACGCATCGTACTGCTGGTAGCCCCAGTGGCCCGCACCCGCGCTTGCCAGAACCGCTGCGGTGATCGCAGCCAGCACTCGCCATCCCGTTCGGCGCGCGGGCGTGATTACGGCGGCGTCTTCATTGATGGTGTAGGTACGGACCGGCTTGGCGATATTCTTGTACGTCTGCTCGCCCAGCAGCTTGAAGTTGAGCGACAACTTGTTCTGAATCTGGTCGTGCACGCTGCCCGATATGCAGATGCCGCCGGGTGCGGTCGCAGTTTGAATGCGCGCGGCAACGTTTACGCCATCGCCGAGCAAATCACCGCCCTGGATGATGACGTCGCCCAGGTTGATGCCCATGCGGAACTGCATATTCTTGCGCGTTCGCAGCGCGGCCTGGATTTCGGTCGCGCAGCGAACTGCCTCGACCGGGCTGTTGAATTCAGCAAGCAGCGCATCACCGGCCGTATTGAAGATCCGTCCCCGGTGCAGGTTGACCAGCGATTCGAAGATTCCCCGGTGGCCGCGAAATACGTGCACCGTACGTTCTTCGCTGGCGGCCATCATCTTGCTGTAACCTGCGACATCGGCGCACAGGATCGTTGCGAGCCGCCGCTCGAGAGGGTGTGTAACTAAATGGGGGGGGTGGGGGGGCAGCTTCCCATTCGCAGGCAAATCGGGAACCCCCTTTCGCGCTTGAAGCGCAGGGCCGACAATCCGAACACGATTGCTTGCATCCTACCTGAAGCGAGAGGGAAACGCCAATGATTAGGATGGGATAACTTGACAGGTCAATCCGTGAGCCAGAAATTAGCCAGTCGGGCCGATTTTTCTAAAAATGAGAGCCCGGCACTAATGGGGACAAAAAATCACGAAGGACACCCATGAGTAGATCGGCAACTGATCTATCAGCAGCTGGCCCGAGGTTCGAGTCCTCGATGATGGCCGGAGATTGTTCTTTCTTCATTTCGGGGCCGCCACCGAGCCGGCGTAAAACACTTCGCACTGCCCTTCCGACAAGAGTTTCTTCGCCTGCTTGAACAGCGAAAGCACCGGCCCCGCGACCGTTTGGAGAACACTCGCCTTTTCCACCTCCGGTTTCCGGAAGGGACCGCGGATTTTCTGGCGTACTTTGGCGCACCCCTTTCCGTCGATCAGCGCCACTGTCACGTCGTCGAACCGCTCGTTGACGAAATCGAGTCTTCCTGTAAGCGCGATCCGGTTCTCGTTCGTCGCCATCGCAACGTCCTTCGCCTTGGCCACGCCGCGTTCCCCCTTCCAGTCGGAGACGAGCTTCCGGACCTTGCTGTCCCCCCCCCGTTCCCTGAAAAACGCTCGCGAAGTTATACCCCTTTGTGAGCATGGGGCCGAACGGGCCGGCGAAGAAGAATGCGCCGAGATCGACGGGGTTGAAGTTCTGGCTGGATTCAAGCCGGGAGAGCGTGCGGTCGAGGTCGATGCCGTGCATCGTGAGGTCCTCGCCTCGAAGGGAAACATCGCCGTCCGCGGTCCGCTCCATCTCCTTCGCGGTTTTTCCACGCATCGACAGGATGGCGGAAAAATCCATCGGTCCCTCGGCCGTCTTCTGCGGCGACAGGGACTTTAGAAACTCCTCGAAGCGGAATTTCGTCAGGGAATAGCTGAGATGCAAGAGAGGAACGGGGCCCGAAAGGTCCGCCCGGATGCTCCCCGACCCTTGCCCTCCGAAGATGTGCATCGTAAACGGCTTGATATCGAGGACGCCGTCCTTTCCCACGACGGAGAATTTCAGGCCGGACACGGCGAGGTTCTTCATCCGCAACTCCTTGCAGTCAAACTCCGCCGTAAAGGAAAGGTGTTTCAAGAGGTCCGGGGGCTTCCCTCCGGAGAGACGAAGAGGGCTAACGTCCAGGTTGAAGTCCCCCGCCTCGATAACTTCCCCGGATTTTTTGTCCGTGTATAAGAGGGTCCCGCCCGAGAGGGAAACCTTCCCCACCTCCAGCTCGGGGAGCGTCCCTTCGGCCTCCCGGGGTGGTTTCTTCCCGGCTTCCTCCTCCGGCGTTTCGAAGTTGAACTTCCCGTCGCGGTCCCGCTCGATGGAGATCCGGGGGCGCTTCATCCCGATCTTCACGATCCGGACTTCCTTGTGGAGGAGGGGAAGGAGCTCGATTCCGATGGCGGCATTTGCGACGGAGACAATGTCCATCCCCCGGTTCCGGATGCGCACATCCTCAATCGTGACATGGAAGCCCGGGAAGAGGCCGATCCCAAGCCTGCCGCCGATGCGGACTTCCATCCCCAGGGCGTCGGAGGCGGCCGCCTCCAGCCGGGGCTTGTGCGCGTTAACATCCACGAAGAGAACCAGCGCGACCGCCGCCAGGATGAGAAGCGCAAAGATCCCCCCGGCCGCGAAGAGGGCGATTTTCCATTTTTTAGCCATCCGTTTTCTCCGACCGACGCCAGCGCTGCCGGCCGGCATCCATATCCATTCCTTCTTCCGTTCGTTTATAATGTCTTATCATAATCGATACCGCATGCCGTCGTCGTCTTTCCTCATTATTGAAGGGTCAGACATGAAGGTCCTGCTGCTCTATCCCGAAATTCCCGATACGTTTTGGAGTTTTCGCCATGCCCTCCCCTTCCTGGGGAGACGCTCCGCCTATCCTCCCCTGGGGCTGCTTACCGTCTCCGCGCTGCTTCCGTCACACTGGAATCGGAAACTGGTGGATCTCAACGTGGAGAAGCTCCGCCATAAAGATCTGGCCTGGGCCGACGTGGCGTTCCTGAGCGCCATGCTGGTCCAGGGACCTTCCCTCTCGCAATTGATTGCCCGTTGCAGGGAAGCGGGGCTGCGAACGGTTGTGGGCGGACCGATCACGAGCGCGGACGCTTCTTCGTACGAGGAGGCGGACCACGTCGTCCGGGGCGAGGCGGAAGGGATCATCGAAGAGGTGGTTTCCGATCTGGAAGCCGGCAAGGCCCGCCACCGCTACGAAGCTGCCGGCAGGGCGGACATGACCAGGGTCCCACCCCCCGATCTGCACCTCGCACGGTTGCGGCGGTACAGCTCGATGCCCCTTCAGTATTCCCGGGGGTGCCCGTTCTCCTGCGAGTTTTGCGACGTCATCGAGCTCTTCGGGCGGACGCCCCGCGCTAAGACGGCGGAGCAGGTCCTGCGGGAGTTTGAACAGCTCTACGGCATGGGGTGGCGGGGATCGGTATTCGTCGTGGACGACAACTTCGTCGGCAACAAGCCGGCCCTTAAGGTTCTGCTTCCCCGCCTGGACGAGTGGATGCGCGTTCACGGCAATCCCTTCTCGCTGTTTACCCAGGCATCGATCAATCTGGCCGAGGATGACGAACTGCTCTCCCTGATGCAGTCGGCCCGTTTCAACAGGGTGTTCGTTGGGATAGAAACCCCCGTCAAGGAGAGCCACCGGGCGGCGGGTAAGCTGCAGAACGTGAAGGCCGATCTTTTGGAGAGCGTGCGGCGCATCCAGGAGCACGGGATGGAGGTGATGGGAGGTTTCATTCTCGGCTTCGATCAGGATACCCCGGAGATCTTCGAGAAGCAGATTGCCTTTATCAAGGAGGCCGCCATCCCGGTCTCCATGGTGGGCCTCCTGACCGCGCTCCCCAACACGCGCCTGTGGCGCAGGCTCTCCGAGGAAGGCCGGATCCTGCGGCAGAGCATGGGCGACAACACGGCGGCCCTGTTGAATTTCATCCCCAGGATGAACCCGGAAGTACTCCTCGCCGGTTATCGGAATGTCCTTGCTTCCATCTACAGCCCGACGGAATATTTCGAACGCGCACAGGCAATGCTGAGCCGGTTGGGGGCCATGCCGAAACCGCGCCTGGTCTTCTCGGATTACCTTGCCCTGTGCCGCTCGTTGATCCGGCAGGGGATCTTCGCCCGGTACCGAGTTGCCTATTGGCGTTTTCTGGGCAAAACCTTCCTCCGCACGCCCGGACACCTGGGGCTGGCAGTCACGCTGGCCATCATGGGGCACCACTTCTTTACCCTGACCCGCCGCATGGAATCGGGTTTCCCCCAACGAGATGTGGTATTTTAAGCGGTGACCCTCTTTCATGGAGAACCTCCCAACGTTCTCTATGTCAGTTCTTGCCTTACTCAAACGCAAATCCTGATCCATAGAAGGAGATCTCAATATTGAAGGTGAGCGGCAAGAGCATTCTCGGGAACCTGCCCCATCTGAGAGAAAGCCTTCGCGGGAACGCTTTGGCGCAAAAGTTCGCCGGCGACGAGCCGCCGCTGCGTTCGGAACTGTTCAGCAGCGAA
>JAENIX010000142.1 GCA_016844415.1 Actinomycetota bacterium
CCTCCCTCGCCGGGAAGACCGGGACCACCAACGAGAACACGGACGCCTGGTTCATCGGTTTTTCGCCGGATGTCCTGGCAGGGGTATGGATCGGCTTCGACACGCCGAAGCCCCTGGGGAACCGCCAGTCTGCGGCCGCGGTGGCCCTGCCGATATGGATACAATTCATGGGGAAGGCGCTGCAGCAGGCGCCGGCACATGATTTCCCCGTTCCGCCGGGGGTCACCTTCGCCCGGGTCGACCCGGCCACCGGGAAGGCGATGCCGCCGGGGTCGTCCGACGGAATCTCATTGCCCTTCAAGCTGGGCACCGTTCCCGAGACAGGCCCCGCCGGCAAACAACGCTCCCCCCGCCGCCAGGCCCAGGACGACCTGCTTTAGGGACGGTCCTGACCGTCCCAGTTTTTCTTACCCCTTCACCACTGCGACGGGCTTCAACCTGGCAACCTTCCGCGCGATTCCTGCGTCGTGCACCACGTTCACCACCGCCGTGACGTCCTTGTACGCTTCGGGAATCTCCTCGCCAAGCGTCTTCCATGAGGCGCAGGCGACCAGGACGCCCCTTTTCGCCATGTCCTGCGCGATCGACCTGCCGCGGACGCTGGCCTTCGCCTGCGTGCGGCTCATCCTGCGTCCCGCCCCGTGGCAGGTGGAGCCAAAAGACAGGCGCATCGCGCCAGGCTCTCCGGCCAGGACGTAGGAGGCGTTTCCCATATCCCCGGGGATCAGAACCGGCTGGCCGACGTGCCGGTATTTCTCCGGGATCTCGGGGCTTCCCGCCGGGAAAGAGCGCGTCGCGCCCTTCCTGTGTACAAGGACCTTCCGCGAGCGCCCGTCCACCTCGTGCTGCTCGAATTTCGCGTTGTTGTGCCCGCAATCGTATACCAGCCGCATCCCCAGCTCCCGCGGGCCCATCTTCAGCGCCTTGAGGAAAGTCTCCCGGGCCTGGTGGGCCAGAAGCTGGCGGTTGGCAAAGGCGAAATTCGCCGCCGCCGCCAGAGCGGCAAGATACCTTTCCCCTTCGGGAGAACGGATGTGGGCGCACGCGAGCTGGCGGTCCGGCAACTCTATACGGTTACGCCGCATGTAATCGGCCATGTCGGAGAGATAGTCGTCGCACACCTGGTAGCCCAGCCCGCGCGACCCCGAATGGATCTGCACGACCGCCTGCCCGTGGAACAGTCCGTAGCTTTCCGCGGCTTTTTCATCGAAGATCTCCGCCACCTCGTCGATCTCCAGGAAATGGTTCCCCGACCCGAGCGTCCCCAGCTGGTCCCTTCCCCGCTTCTTCGCGACGGCAGACACGGCGTCAGGATCGGCGCCCGGGTACTTCCCGCCGCTCTCGGTGAACTCGACGTCATCCCCCGAGCCGAACCCCGCCGACGCCGCCCAACGCGACCCGTCGACCAGCACTTTCTCCTCGTCCTTCGGGGAGAGGTGGACGGAGCCCGTCGAACCGACCCCCGAGGGTGTATCGCGGTGCAGGGCCGCCAGCAGTTCCGGGAGCCTCGGTTTAAGCGACGACGCCGTCAGATCGGTTCGAAGCAGGCGGACGCCGCAGTTTATGTCGTACCCGACGCCGCCGGGCGATACGACCCCCTCGTCGGGGTCCATCGCCGCAACCCCCCCGATGGGGAAGCCGTACCCCCAATGGATATCGGGCATCCCGATGCTGTGGCGCAGGATCCCCGGCAGATGCGCCACGTTCATGACCTGGCGCACCGCCTCGTCCCGCACGATTTCTCCCATCATCGCCTCGGACGCGAAGACAAGGCCCGGGACCCGCATGCCGCCTGTCTGCGGGATCTCCCACATGTTTTCGGAAATTTTTCTTATGGATACTTCCTGGAACCGCATGGCGGGCCCTCCTTGGTCTTTCGGGCCGCCGGAAGTTCTAAACGTCCACGATGAATCGGGCGACACAGCCGCCCGGGACTCTCCGGACCGTCATCCCGTGCGCGGTCACCGCCTTGATCTCCCGACTGGCGGCGTGCCGCGAGGGGTCGAACGGCTCGCCCGACACCTTCATTTCCACATCCGTATTCTTAATGGTAGCACGCGCCGTGCGCACCAGAAATCCGTCGAGGGAAAAAAGCAGCAGGGCCTCCCGGAGGAGGAGAAACAGCCGCTCCTCCGGATCGTTCCCGGAAACAGTGAAGGACCTTGCCGCAGCCGCGCGAACGCTTCTGCGATCGACCATAAGGGAGAAAAGGGCCTCGACGCCCGCAGCGTAAAGTCCGGCCAGGTTCTTGCCGCGGACTTCCACACGGATGTCGGCGGTGTGCGGCAGGAGCCGGAAGCCCCGGGTCTGGCTAAGTGCTCCACTTCGTAAATACGGCAACATTGAATCGCCTGATTCCGGGACTCCGGGCTCGCGGGGGGACTTCCCCGGAGCTACGTTCGCGACCTTCGCCCGCTCACTGCGGATTCCGCTTCGACGCAATCTATCCCTCCGCTCCATACGCCGCTCCAGGGAAGCCCCCCGCTGCGCCCTGCGTCCGCATTACCGTATTTATGAAGTGAAGCACTTAGCGTCACGTCCCTTCCGGGAGACGCGTCGCGAAGAGGCGGGGCAGCCCGGCGGCGAGAACCTTTTTCTGGCACGCCTGTATGTCGTACGGAACGCGGATCCAGGATGCGCTTCCGGACCCGGTGTCGAATACGAGGAAAGAAGCGTCGGGGTTGCGGTCCCTGGGCTGACCGACGCTGCCGGGATTGAGCAGGGCGCGCTCCCCTTCATTCAACCGGTACGAGCCGGGGGCGACGGTGACCGTGCTCCCGTCCCCACGCCTGACGACCGCCGCCGGGACATGCGTGTGGCCGTAGAAGACGACCCGGATCTCCGGGGTGTCCTCGAGGCCGTCAAGCTCCTCCACGGCGTCGTCGAGCGTAAAGAGGTATTGGTCCGGATCGGAGGGCGCTCCGTGCACAAGCAGAAGCTCCTTGTCCACGACCAGACTGTCGGGAAGGGAACGCAGGTAGTCGCGCGCCTCGGCGGAGATCTGCCCAGCGGACCACCGCGCCGCCGTCAGGGCCGGAGCGTTGAAGAACTCCCCACTCGCTTTTCCGCAGGCGACCGCGTCGTGGTTTCCCAGAATTCCGCCCGCGGCATGCTCCATCGCCCACCGGACGCATTTTTCCGGCTCCGCGTTGTATCCGGCAAGGTCCCCCAGGTGATAGATCCTGCCGACGCCATGGCGGACGATCTCCCGCATCACTGAATCGAGCGCCTCGCCGTTGGAATGGATGTCGGAAAGGACGGCGATCTTCAAACGGCCCCCGCCCGCGCGGTCGCTTCCCCCATCCCTTCGGGCAGGCGGCGGAGCATCCTCTTCCGGGCCGAATACGCTTTCACCAGGTCCATGAAGATCTCAAGCTCGTACCTGCGGTCCACGTTCGTGCCGTCGAAGTAGAGCACCCGGATCGGGAGACCGTCGCAGTCGCGGGAGACGCGAGGGTACACGGCCTCCGACACGATCCCGTTCATGCAGGAAAAGGGGTTGATGTCCAGGATGCCGTCGGCCCCCTTGCGGTGAAGGTAGACGGTCTTGCCGACGGAAAGCATCATCTCGCCGAGCGCCCCTTCCGGCGGCAGGTATGGCCGGGCCAGTTCCTGGACCAACCGGATGTCGTCCGGTTCCTCGTAGCCGCGGAAATCGCCCTGGAACGCCCCCACCAGGGCGTGTTCGTCCTTCCGCTGAAAGTGCCACTTCAGCTTCGCGCCGAACATCTCCATCGATATTTGTCTCCCGAAGCGCTTGAGCAGCCGGATGTGGTCCGCGTTGGTCGACCACACCCATTCCGCCACGTCGGAAATCCAGCACTCCCCGCCGGCTTCCTCCACCTTCCGCATCACGTCGTCGTTGCTGAACGTGTTCAGCCGGCAGAAGATCTCGCCCACGACTCCGATGAGCGGCCTTGGCCGCGAGAAATCGGCCGGGACCTT
>JAENIX010000009.1 GCA_016844415.1 Actinomycetota bacterium
TGGCAGTCCAGGTGGCCGAGGAAGAGATGGTGGAGGTCTTCGACCTCAATGTCGTGAGGGAAGGCCCGCGGACGTTGATCCGCGTCTTCCTCGACCGCGAGGGGGGGATCCGGCTGGGCGAGTGCGAATCGTTCAGCCGCAAGATGAGCGCGGTGCTCGACGTCCACGATCCGATGTCCGGCCCGTACGTCCTCGAGGTCTCCTCGCCGGGTCTCAACCGGAGGCTCGTCAAGCCGGCTCATTTCGCGTCCGTGACGGGCAGGAAGATCCGTGTGGCTCTTTCCGGGCCGGTCGAAGGAAGCTGGAACTACGCGGGGACTCTCACTCGGGCGGACGGTGAAGGCTTCGAGCTGGAGCGGGACGGCAAAACCTTCAGGTTTCCTTACGGCGCGGTGCGCAAGGCGAACCTGGAGGTTTCACAGGAAGAACTTTTCGGGAAGGGAAAGAAAAAGCGATGATCCTGGATATCGGGCAGATAATCACTCAGCTCGGCAAGGAAAAGGGGATCGACAAGGGCGTGATCGTCGAGGCGATCAAGGAAGCCCTGGAGATCGCCGCCCGGAAGAAATACGGGATGAACAAGAAGCTGGAGGCCACCTACGAGCCCGAGACCGGGGAGTTTGAGATCCTGGAGTTCCGGACCGTCGTGGAGAGCGTCAAGGACCGGGAGGCGGAGATTTCCCTCGAAGAAGCCCGGGAACTCGACCCGGAGGCCGCGTACGACGACAGCATCGGCCTACGGATGAGCACCCGCGACCTGGGCCGCATCGCCGCGCAGACCGCCCGCCAGATCATCATGCAGAAGGTGAAGGACGCGGAGCGGGAGGTGATCTACGGCGAGTTCATCGGCCGCAAGGGGGAGATCATCAACGGGATCGTGCAACGCTACGAGAGGGACTGCCTCGTGATAGACCTCGGCAAGACCGAGGCGATCATGCCCCTGTCGGAGCAGATCCCGCGCGAGCGATACCGTCAGGGAGACAGGATACGGGCATACATCAAGGATGTCTCGAAGACGCCGAGGGGACCGGAGATCCTGCTTTCGCGCTCCGACCCCAGGGTTATCCTGAAGCTGTTCGAGCAGGAGGTACCCGAGGTTTACGAGGGGGTGGTATCAATCCTGAGCGTCGCCCGGGAGCCGGGGTTCCGGACGAAGATCGCCGTGAAGTCCAAGGACCGCGACGTGGACCCGGTGGGGGCATGCGTCGGCATGAAGGGCTCCCGCGTGCAGAGCGTGGTCCAGGAGCTGCGCGGCGAGAGGATCGACATCATCGCGTGGGATGAAGACCCGGCGAAGTTCGTCTGCAACGCCCTGCAGCCGGCCGAGATCATCCGGGTGCTTGTGAACGAGTCCGAGAAGAACATGGAAGTCATCGTGCCGGAGGAGCAGCTGCTGCTGGCTATCGGAAAGAAGGGGCAGAACGTCAAGCTCGCCTCCAAGCTGGTTGGGTGGCATATAGAGGTCCGCGCGGAAGGTCAGGTGGAGGATGCGCTGAAGCGGGCGGAAGGCCTGTTCGCGCCGAAAAAGACGGATGAGCCGCCCCCGCCTGCACCGGATACGGGAGAGGTGGCTTCGCCCCCCGCGGAAGATTCTCCCTCGGGGGTGCCCTCGCCTTCGCCGGACTCAGGAGAGGCGGCCGCGGTTCCCTCGGAAGTTCTTTCCTCGGGGCCGCCGGCTGCCGGGCCGCCGGAGCCGCCGGAAGGCGATGCGCCTTAAGGATCTTGGCCGCCCGGAGAGGACGTGCGTCCAGTGCGGCAACCGGGATGGAAAGCGCTCCCTGCTGAGGGTCGCGGGGAAGGCAGGAGCCGGCTGGGAGCCGGACCCGGAAGGCCGGAGGCCGGGCAGGGGGATATACCTGTGCCGGAAGGCCGGATGCGTGGAAGGTTTCGCGAAGCGAATCCGAACCCCCAAAGGCGCCGCACGCTGGCGGATGGGGACGGAAGGGACGGCCTTGGCGGATAAGATATCCGCCTGGTGGACTTTAGAAACGAACGCGTAGGGAGGCTGGATGGAGAAAGTCCGGATTCGGGATCTTGCCAAGGAACTCGGAATGGAAACGAGCCGCGAGGTCATCGTGTTCCTTGAGCGGATAGGGCAGAAGGGCAAATCGGCCTCCAGCAACATCGAGGGCGACCTGATAGAAAGGGTCAGGAACCACTTCCGGAAGACGGCGCCTCCGCCTCCTCCGAAACAGACGCTCGTCGTTACACGCGCCGACGGGACGCTCGAGCGGCGATCCAACAAGGTTGTCCTGCGCCGTGGCGCCCCGGTGGTGGAGAAGCCTCCTGTAACGGAAGAACCCGCCGTCCCGGCTCCGACACCGGTATCTGCCGCCGACGTCGTCGAGACGTCGCCCGGCGAAGCGCCAATCATCACCGAGCCTGCCGGGGAAGCCGCGCCGCTTGCGGAAGCGCTGCCCGTCGCTGAACCTGCCGGGGAAGCCGCGACTGATGCGGAGCCTGTTGTCCGGGTGGTGGAAAAGACGCCCGCCGAGAAGGCGGCCGATGAGCGGAAAGAGAAGGAAAAGAAGTGGAAGAAGACGAAGCCCCACGAGAAGAAGGTGCAGAAGGGGGTCCTGAAGAGGACCATCATCCAGGAGATCGTCGAGGAGCCCGAGCCCCCGAAGCCTGCGGAGAAGCCGGTCGCGGAGGCCGAACCGGTTGTGGTGCGCCAGTTCCAGCCGGTGCGGGCACAACAGAGGCGGAGGGGAAAACCGGTCAAGGAGAAGAAAGCCCCCTCCACCCTCCCGCCGAAGGCCAGCAAGCGCGTGTTCAAGATAGAAGAGGTCATAACCGTCGCTGACCTCGCGCACCGGATGGGGATCAAGGCCGCCGAGGTGGTAAAGAAGCTTATCGAAATGGGGACGCCGACGACGCTCAACCAGCTCCTCGACGCGGACACGGCGAAGCTTCTGGCACAGGAGTACGGCTTCGAAGTGGAGAATGTGGCTCCCGAGGTGGAGGGCCTGATCGACCAGGAGATCGACCGCGAGGAGGACCTCGTTTCCAGGCCGCCGGTCGTCACCATCATGGGCCACGTGGACCACGGGAAGACCACGCTGCTGGACGCGATCCGGCGGAGCGACGTCATCGCCACGGAGGCCGGCGGGATCACGCAGCACATAGGGGCGTACGAGGTGGAGCACGGCAGCCGCAAGCTCGTCCTGCTGGATACGCCGGGCCATGAAGCGTTCACGTCCATGCGCGCTCGCGGGGCGTCGGTCACGGACATCGTCGTCCTGGTGGTCGCCGCCGACGACGGCGTCATGCCGCAGACGGTCGAGGCGATCGACCACGCCAAGGCGGCCAGTGTGCCCATCGTCGTCGCCGTCAACAAGATAGACAAGACAGGATCGCAGCCCGACCGGATAAGGCAGCAGCTATCCGAGCACGGCCTGATCCCGGAGGAATGGGGCGGCCAGACGCTCTACGCAAATATCTCCGCGAAGAGGAAGACGGGTATCGATGAACTGCTTGAGCTGGTGCTCCTGCAGGCGGACATCCTGGAGCTACGGGCCAACCCCTTGAAAATGGCGCGCGGGACGGTCATCGAGTCGCGGCTCGATAAGGGTCGGGGGGCCATCGCCACCGTGCTCGTCCGGGAGGGGACCCTGCGCGTCGGCGACGCCTTCGTGACCGGGATCCATTTCGGCAAGGTCCGCGCGCTTTCGAACCACAAGGGCAAGCGGCTCACGGAAGTGCCCCCCGGGACCCCGGCGGAGATCCAGGGGCTGGACGGCCTTCCCGGCGCGGGCCAGAAGTTCGCGGTCCTCAAGGACGAGCGGACTGCCCGCCAGATCGCGATGCACCGCCAGGAGAAGGACCGCGAGAAGACGGTGGCCAGGCCCCGTTTCAGTCTGGAGGACCTGCACCGGCACATCGAGGAGGGAGAGCTCAAGGAACTCAAGATCGTCATCAAGGCGGACGTCCAGGGATCAATGGAGGCGCTCCAGTTCTCGCTTGGCAAGCTTTCGGGCGAGAAGGTCAAGGTGAGCGTCATCCACGCGGGCGTCGGGGGTATCTCCGAGTCCGACGTGATGCTGGCCTCGGCATCCACGGCGGTGATCATCGGCTTCAGCGTTCGTCCTGAGCCGAAGGCGGCGGACCTCGCGGAAAGGGAACAGGTCGACGTGCGGCTCTATACCGTCATCTACGACGTGGTGGACGATATACGGAAGGCGATGGAAGGGCTGCTCTCGCCCACATTCCGGGAGGCCACCCAGGGCCGCGCCGAAGTGCGCAACACCTTCCACATATCCAGGATCGGGACGATCGCCGGCTGTTATGTCCTGTCGGGAAAGATCACCCGCAACTCGAGCATCCGGCTGCTTCGCGACAGCGTCGTAATGCACGAGGGGAAGCTGTCGTCCCTGAAGCGTTTCAAGGACGACGTCCGCGAAGTGGTCGAAGGGTACGAGTGCGGGATCGGGATCGAGGGCTTCAACGACATCCAGGTCGGCGACCAGATCGAGGCGTACGTGATGGAGAAGGTCGCCGGGACGCTCGCGTAGCGGTTCCCGCCGCCCCGGGGGAAAGGTGACATGCTTGTCGCGGTGCTGGTGGCCGATCTCCTCTTTCCCGACGCTGCTTCCCTCAAGGACAAGCGTCGGCGGCTTTCCGGGCTGACCGGAAGGATCCGCGCGGGGTTTCCCGTTTCCGTAGCTGAGGTCGGCTTCCAGGACCTGTGGCAGCGGGGGCGGATCGGCGTCGCTCTCGTGACGACGGACGCGCGACTCGCTCAGTCGATGCTGGACCGGATAAGCGACGTCGTGGGACGTGACGGGGAAGTGGAGCTCGCGGGGCGCAGGATAGAGTTCCTCGCGATCGAGGGAGACGATTCGTGAAAGGCCGAGGCGACCGCCCAGCCCGGGTGGCCGAACGGATCCGGGAAGAGGTTTCCCTGATCCTGCAGAACCGCGTGAAGGACCCGGGGATGAGGGTGGTGACGGTCACCGAAGTGACGATTACCCCCGATCTCAAGACGGCACGCGTCCACTACTCGGTCCTGGGCGGAGACGAGGAGCGTCTCGCGGTCAGGGACGCGCTTCGCAGGTCCAAGGGTTTCATCCGGAAGGAGCTCGGGAGGTCCCTGCAACTGCGGTACTCGCCGGAGCTGGCCTTCCTGTACGACAATACCTACGAGAAGGGCGCCAAGATCGACCGGCTGCTCAGGGAAGTCCGGACGGCGGAGGAAAGCGGTGAGGAATGACATCGATGCGATCTGCCGCGTCTTCCGCGAGAAGGACCGGTTCCTGATCGCCTGCCACGAGAATCCCGAAGGAGACGCGATCGGCTCCGAGCTCGCGCTGGCGCTCGCGTTGAGGAAAATGGGGAAGACCGCGACCGTGTTAAACGCGGATCCGGTCCCCGGAAACCTGGCGTTTCTCCCGGGGGCGGACACCGTGGTGCGCGAGGAGGACGGCTCCCTCTACGACGTGGCGGTCGTCGTGGACTGCGGCTCCCCCGAGAGGACGGGGTTCGTGCAGGCCGAGCTGCGCAAGCCGTCCCTCATGTTGAACGTGGACCATCACCGGACCAACGGGTGCGGCGGCGACTACTGCCTGGTGGACCCGGATGCGCCTGCGACCGGGGTGCTCGTCCATCGCATCCTCGAGGCGATGGGGACGGAGATCGACTACGACATCGCCGTCAACATCTACGTGGCCATCCTGACCGACACCGGCTCCTTCCACTACTCGAGCACTTCCCCCGAGGCGTTCAACATCGCGGGCGAGATGGTACGGCGGGGAATCGACCCATGGGATGTGGCGGAGAAGGTCTACGAGAGCCAGAGCGCGGACCGGCTGCGCCTTCTGGGGCGCGTGCTCTCCTCCCTGGAGATCGTGGCCGGCGGAAAAGTGGCGGCCATCACGACAATGAAGAAGGACCTCGCAGAATTCTCCGCCAGGAAGGACATCCTCGAGGGTTTCATAAACTATCCTCGCTCGGTCGTCGGGGTCGAGGCGGCCGTGTCGTTCCGCGAGGAGGGCGAACGGGAGTACCGGGTCAGCTTCCGGTCGAAGGGGCGGATGGACGTATCCGCCGTCGCACAGTCGTTCGGCGGAGGGGGGCATAAAAACGCCGCGGGATGCACGGTGCTGGGATCGCTCACCGAGGTGAAGGAGAAAGTGTTCGGCGCATTGGAGGCGGCGCTGCGGTGACGGACGGCGTGATCGTCCTCGACAAGCCCGCCGGAATGACCTCCTTCAGCGCCGTTGAGAGGGTGGGCAGGGTCCTGCGGCAGAAGAAATGCGGCCACACCGGCACGCTCGATCCCATGGCGACGGGAGTGCTGCCGGTTTGTGCCGGCAAGGCGACGAAGATCGCCGGGTATATCGCCGGCCAGGACAAGGAATACGATGTCTCCTTCCGTTTCGGGTCCGCCACGGACACCGGGGACGTCACCGGCAGGGAGATCGAATCCAGGCCGGATGCGTTCGCGCCGGAGCGCGTCGTCGCCGACGCGATCGCCCGTCTGGTGGGGACGTGGGAACAGGTGCCATCCGCCTTCTCGGCGGTGAAGGTTTCCGGAACCCGGGCATACGTGATGGCCCGGCAGGGGAAGGACGTGAAGCTGTCCCCGCGGCCGGTGACCGTCCACGAAGCGAGGCTGATTTCCTGGTCTCAGGAGGGATTCCGGGCATTCCTGCGCTGCTCGAAGGGATTTTACGTCCGCGCCCTGTCGCGAGACATGGGACCGTCGCTGGGTGTCGCCATGGCCGTGTCCGGCCTGCGCCGTCTCCGTTGCGGCCCTTTCCGCATCGAGGACGCGGTCACGCTCGCCGATCTTGTTGAAGAGGGGAGGCGCGGCGTCGCCCCCGCGCGCCTGGTGCGTATTGAAAAAGCCCTCGCCGGGTTCCCGCAGCTGGAGATTCCGGGGGACGCAGCCGCGGCCGTCCGTAACGGAAGCTCGCCCGGCCCCTGGCTTGCCGGCCGCGATCCCGGGCCGGACGGGAGCGTGGTTCTCCTTACCCACGGGAATGAAGGTCCGATCGCCCTGGTGGAGCGTTTGGCGGGAGGATCGTGGCGCATCCTGCGAGGCATATGAATTTACTTCCCAGCCGGGATATGTTATAAAAAACGTACGTAAATCATCATGATTTTCCGATCTGCGGAAAGGGGAAGGGCAAAGCGAAATGAGCCTGGAAACGGAGAAGAAGAAAGAGTTGATCGTCAAGTTCAAGGTGCATGAGACGGACACGGGGTCGCCCGAGGTACAGATCGCTCTCCTGACGGAGAGGATAAACGAGATCACGGACCATCTCAAAACCCACAACAAGGACTTCAACTCCCGAAGGGGGCTCCTGAAGCTGGTCGGCCAGAGGCGGCGCCTTCTGGACTACCTGAAGACAAAGGAATCGCTGCGGTACAAAGCCGTGGTTGAAGCGCTCGGCCTGCGCAAGTAAACCGGGATAAAGAAAGACCAATCACAGAATCGATGCCGCTGCGGCGGTACAAGAAGGGAATACTAAAAAATTGGGACACGTGTACGAAAAGGAAGTTTCGGGAAGAAAGTTATCCATTGAAACGGGAGTGGTGGCAAAACAGGCAGGTGGATCGGTAGTCGTCCGCTACGGCGATTCCGTGGTCCTGGTGACGGCGTGCGGCACCGAAACCCCCCGGCCCGGGATCGATTTCCTGCCGCTGGTGGTGGATTATGTCGAAAAGACATTCGCTGTGGGCAAGATCCCCGGGGGCTTCTTCAAGCGGGAAGGAAGGCTTTCCGAGTACGAGGTGCTCACTTCGAGGCTCATCGACAGGCCGATCCGGCCCCTCTTCCCGAAAGGGTATTACAACGAAACGCAGGTGATCGCCACCGTGCTCTCCGCGGACAAGGAGAACGACACGGGAATCATGGCGATGATCGGCGCTTCCGCGGCGCTTTCCCTCTCCGACATCCCGTTCAAGGGGCCGATCGCGGGAGCCCGGGTGGGGCGGATCGACGGGCAGTTCGTCATCAATCCTCCCATCCCCGACCTCGAGAAGAGCGACCTGAACATATTCGTGGCGGGGAGCCGCGACGCCATACTGATGGTGGAAGGGGAGGCCAACGAGGTCCCCGAGGAAGAAGTGCTCGACGCCATCCTTTACGCCCATGAGTCCCTCCGCCCGATCCTCGAAATGCAGGAAGGGATGCAGGCCGAGCTTGGGAAGCCGAAGCGGGAATTCGAGAAAAAAGAGCTTCCGGAGGCGGAGCTGCGCCGGATAGCCGAAATCGCCGAGAGCGGACTGCGGGAGGCGTACGCCCTCCAGGTCAAGCAGGAGCGGCGCAAGAGGATCGACGAGATCGCGGAGGCCGTCCGGAGCTCCTTCCCGGAGGAGGAGCGAGCGGCAAAGGCGCCTCTGATCGCGGACGCTTTCAAGAATCTGGAAAAGCGGATCGTGCGCGGGAAGATCCTCTCCGAGAAGAAGCGGATCGACGGGCGGGGCCTTGCGGACATTCGAAACATCGATTGCAGCGTGGGAGTGCTTCCGCGGACCCACGGGTCGGCCATCTTCACCCGCGGGGAGACGCAGGTGCTCGTAACCGCCACGCTGGGGACCTCCCAGGACGAGCAGCGGATCGACTCCCTGCTGGGCGACACCACCAAGGCGTTCATGCTGCACTACAACTTTCCCCCGTTCAGCGTTGGAGAGGTGAAGATGCTCCGCGGTCCGGCGCGGCGGGAGGTGGGCCATGGGGCGCTCGCCGAGCGTGCGGTCACCAAGGTGCTTCCCAACGACATCGATTTCCCTTACACCGTCCGGATCGTCTCCGAGGTCCTCGAGTCGAACGGCTCTTCGTCCATGGCGACGGTCTGCGGCGCCTCCCTGGCGATGATGGACGCGGGGATCCCGACGACCGGAGCGGTGTCCGGGATCGCAATGGGTCTCATCAAGGATGACGGCCAGGTGGCGGTCCTTTCCGACATCCTGGGCGACGAGGACCACCTGGGAGACATGGACTTCAAGGTGGCCGGGACCGCTAAAGGGGTCACCGCCATCCAGATGGACATCAAGATCGGCGGGGTCAGCCGCGAGATCATGCTGTCCGCCCTGCGTCAGGCCCGGGAGGGACGCCTCCACATCCTCGAGCGAATGAACGGGACGCTCGGCGTTCCGCGCACCGAGCTTTCGCCGTTCGCGCCCCGCATCTACGTGATGAACGTAAAAACCGAGAAGATCCGGGAGATCATAGGCCCGGGAGGGAAGGTCATCCGCGGGATCCAGGAGCAGACGGGCGTCAAGATCGACATCGACGACGACGGGACGGTAAAGATCGCCGCGGTCGACGCGGAGTCGGCCAAGGCGGCCATCGCAATAATCGAGGGGATCGTCCAGGAGCCGGAGGTGGGGAAGATCTACGACGGGAAGGTGCGCCGCATCATGGACTTCGGCGCCTTCGTGGAGATCTTTACCGGCACGGAGGGACTCCTGCACATCTCCCAGATCTCCAAGCAGCGCGTCGGCGCCGTATCCGACTGCTTCAAGGTAGGGGACGAGGTCAAGGTCCGCGTCCTCGAGGTCGACCGGGATGGGAAGATGCGGCTTTCCCACAAGGAGTTCGAGATCGAAGGAAAGTTTCCCGCCGCCGCCCCCGGCGCGCCGGACGAGCGCGAGGGCCGCGGCGAGCGCGAAAGCAGGGGAGGAGACCGCGGGCGCGACCGGGATCGCGATCGCGGGGGCCCGAGGGGCCGGCGGTAAATCGTTACGCCGATGACGGTCGGGAAAACAGTCCTCGACGGCGGCGTCACGATACTCAGCGAGCAGGTGCCCTACCTGCGCTCCGCCACAGTCGGGATCTGGCTATGCGTGGGATCCCGGGCGGAGTCCCCTCCCGACAACGGCATCGCCCACTTCATCGAGCACCTTCTGTTCAAGGGTACCGCCCGGCGGAAGGCCATCGACATCTCGCGTGAGATCGAGTCCGTGGGCGGCGCGATGAACGCCTATACCGAGCGCGAGTACACCTTTTTCTTCGCGAAAGCCCTCGAAAAGGATTTTCCGCTCGTCTCCGATCTGCTCTCCGACATATTCCTGAACTCCAGGTTCGACGGCGAGGAGATCGAAAGGGAGAAAGGCGTAGTGCTGCAGGAAATCCTGATGGTGGAAGACAGCCCCGAGGAATTCCTGCACGACTTTTTCCACGAATCGTACTGGGGAGGGCACCCTCTCGGTTTCCCCATACAGGGGACGGCGGGCAGCGTGTCCGCCTTCGACCGGGAGCATCTCCTCGGGTACTTCGGCGACCGGTTCCGCCGCCGGGGTACGATCGTGTCCGTGGTGGGCAACCTGCCGCACGACCGGATCGTCGAAGCGTTCTCGGAGACCCTCGGCGCACTGGATCTCGGTCAGCGGCTGGTCCCCGATGCGCCGCCTCCTCCCCGTCCCGGCGTGTTCCTCAAAAAGCGGCCGCTGGAGCAGCTTCACCTGGTTCTGGGAGCGCCTGCGGTTTCCCGGGTGAGCGAGTTCAAGCACGCCGCCCTCGTCCTGAACATAATCCTGGGAGGGAGCATGAGCAGCCGCCTCTTCCAGGAGATCCGCGAGAAGCGCGGCCTGGCCTACTCCATTTATTCCTCCCTTTCCGCCTATGCCGACTCGGGGATTCTGAAGATATGCGCGGGCACATCGAAGGACAAGGCCCGCGAGGTCCTGTCGGTGGCGTCGGACGTGGTCGGCGAGATCCGGGAGGGGCGCTTCGGCGATGAGGAGGTCTCCCTGGCCAAGGAACTGATCAAGGGGAGCATGCACCTGAACCTGGAGAGCCCGGAATACCGCATGTCGAGGCTGGCGATGAACGAGATGTTCCTGGGTCGGCTGGTCCCGCCGGAGGATTCGCTTCGCCGGGTGGACGAGGTGACGCCGGAGCAGGTGCGCATCCTTGCGGCATCGATGCTGCGAAAGGGACTTTTTTCACTCGCGGCGGTCGGCGACCTGCCGGCCGGCGACGGGCTCCGCTTCTGATATGGACGGCGGCTGCGTGATTTCCGTGCGTTTCCTCAGGGAGGGCGGGGCGGTCGCGCTGCCCGCCTACCAGACGGAAGGGTCTTCCGGGGTGGACCTTCACGCCGACATCGATGAAGAGGTCGTGCTTCCACCCATGGGGCGGGCGCTCGTCCCGACCGGGATCGCGGTGTCCCTTCCTCCGGGCGTCGAGGCGCAGGTCCGCCC
>JAENIX010000143.1 GCA_016844415.1 Actinomycetota bacterium
GCCCGTGCCCCTCGGGAATATGGTAGGCCACCAGCAGTTCGGCGCCGTCGAATACGCGCAGCAGCCCGTCCTTGACGCGTACCAGGACCTCCTTGCAGACCGCTCGATGCGGCACCATGTAGCGGTTGCGATCGAAGCGCGCGATGCAGTCCTTGCCCACGCTGCGGAAATGGCGGGCGCTGGTATCGAAGTCGGTGCGCGGCAACGGCCCCAGATGCGCGCGCTCGGCCTCGAAGCGCTCCGCGATGCTCTGGCAGGTGGTGCCGTGGATGCGCGACTCCTGCTCCAGGAGCCAGGAGAGCAGATCCCGGTTGCCCGAGGCCAGGCTCGCGCAGCGATACCCGCGCCAGAACCCCTCGCGGATAAACCGGATCGGGCGCTCCACCTTCCCCTTGACCCAGGAGGCGTACGGCGGACACAGCCGCGGAGCAAAGCCGGTATGCTCCGCGAACGAATGGAAGCCCTCGTTCCACTGCGGCTCCTTGCCGCGCCGGCGGATCACCACCGTTTTCATGCAGTCGTAGAGGATCTCGGCGGGCACCCCGCCGAAGAACCGGAACGCCCGCTGGTGCGCCTCCATGAAATTCGTCAGGTCCGGGCGCAGCAGCAGCTCGGCGTAGCGCTTCCGGCTGAAGCCCAGCACCATCAGGAACATGTGGTACTTCGCGACGGTCTTTCCACCTTCGTCGACCACCGCCAGCTCGGCGAAGTCCACCTGAGCCTGCTGCCCGGGCTCGGTCTCGAACCGCAGGAAGGCCTTGCGCACGAGCCGATCCCTCACCCCGCGCACGAACCGTTGCACCGCGCGCAGACCGCCCCCGAACCCCAACACCTTGAGCCGCTGGTGCATCCACGTGGCGTGATAATCATCCTCTTCCATCCAGGCTTTGATGCGATCGGCGAAGGCCCCGAGTACCGACCCTTTCCGCGACGCGGGGAGTGGCGGTGGCTGCCCGCCCCGCTCCAGGTACCCGCTGACCGTGTCGCGGTGGATTCCCAGTCGCTTCGCGATCTGCCGCTTGCTCAACCCCTGTCTATGCAACATCACGATGTCCATGCGTACCTCCCTGGTCACCATTGGGCCACCCCCCCAACGGAGAGTATGACCCGGCTTGGGTGGTACACTTCTCAATGACGCTTTTTGGTACAGTTTTCACTGTCGTTCCACAGACGGTTTGGATACATTTTAAAGCCGACTGGAACCCCAAAGCAGTTTGATCTAATGGTGCATGAGATGTTGAAGCAGTATCTTGAATCCGATCCCGACGAGGATCAGTCCCCCCGCGATCTCCATCTTCCGTCCGAACCTTTGCCCCAGGCGGCCGCCCAGGTGCAGTCCCGCAGCGGTCAGCGCGGCGGCGACCAGCCCGATCACAACCGAGGGATACCAGATCTCGATGCGAAGCACCCCCAGGCTCAACCCCACCGCCAGCGCGTCCATGCTCGTGGCAACCGAAAGAAGGACGAGGGAGCTTCCCCGCGTGGGATCGGATCCCTTTTTCTCCTTGTCGTTCCCGCATAAGGCTTCGTAGATCATCTTCGCCCCGATGAAGGCAAGCAGGCCGAAGGCCAGCCAGTGGTCGTAGCCGGAGATGTACCGCTCCACGGAGAGCCCCGCAAGCCAGCCGATCACCGGCATAAGGAACTGGAAGAGGCCGAAATGGAACGAAAGGCGGAACATCTGCCGGGCGGAGACCTTGCCCAGCACTATGCCCGTCGCGATGGCGACCGCCAAGGCGTCCATCGCCAGTCCAACGGCCATTCCCACCAGCGTAAGCGCGTCTATTTGATCATCCCCTTTCCCCGATTCACCTCATCCCCGTTCACGCCGCATGTTACCATTTCCTTATACCGCTGACTTATCGGGGGCTCCCGCCATGGAAGGAAAACACCCGGACAGTTTCGGCGCCAGGGCCCGCAGGACGATCGGCTCGGTCCCCTGCGAGATCTTCCGCCTCGACGCGCTCGAAAAACGCGTAAGGGGTTCCGTCTCCCGGCTTCCCTTCTCGATCAAGATCCTGCTTGAGAACCTGCTGCGGTGGGAGGACGGGGCCACCGTTCGCGCGGAGGACATCAAGGCCCTGGCACGGTGGTCTCCCCGGAAGACATCGGAACGGGAGATCGCCTTCCGCCCCGCCCGCGTGCTGCTGCAGGATTTCACGGGCGTGCCGGCGCTGGTGGACCTCGCGGCCATGCGGGATGCCGCGCTGCGGATGGGCGGTGATCCGAAAGGGATCAATCCCCTCATGCCGGCGGACCTCGTCATCGACCATTCCGTCCAGGTGGACCATTTCGGAACGCGCGAATCCTTCGCGGCCAACGTGGCAAGGGAATACGAGCGTAACGGCGAGCGGTACGCTTTCCTGCGCTGGGGGCAGAATGCCTTCAGGAACCTGCGCGTGGTCCCGCCGGGGACCGGCATCTGCCACCAGGTGAACCTCGAATACCTTGCCCCCGTGGTTTTCAGGAGGATGGCCCGGGGCGTTTTCCAGGCGTATCCGGACACGCTACTTGGCACCGATTCACACACACCGATGATCAACGGGCTGGGCGTGGTGGGCTGGGGTGTCGGCGGCATCGAGGCGGAAGCGGCGATGCTGGGCCAGCCGGTCTCCATGCTGATCCCCGAAGTGGTGGGCTTCCGGCTCTCCGGACAGCTGCCCGGAGGGGCCACGGCGACGGACCTCGTCCTGACGGTTACGCAGATGCTGCGGGCAAAGGGGGTCGTGGGGAAGTTCGTGGAGTTTTACGGGGCCGGCCTTTCCTCTCTCTCGGTGGCCGACAGGGCGACGATCTCCAACATGTCGCCCGAGTACGGCGCCACCATCGGCTACTTCCCCGTGGACCGGGAAACCCTGTCCTACATGAGGTTCACGGGGCGCAGCGCCGGGCAGGTGAAACTGGTGGAGACCTACTGCAAGATGCAGGGACTGTTCCGCACGGACGCCACGCCCGATCCCCTCTTCTCGGACCGGCTTTCCCTGGACCTTTCCGATGTCCGGCCGTGCCTCGCCGGCCCGAAGCGTCCGCAGGACCGCGTCCTCCTGGACGGGGTGAGGGAATCATTCAGGAAAGCGCTCTCCGGATGGGGTAAAGTTCCCGCGCCGGCCGCCGCGGAAAACCACGGCAGATGGCACGCTGAAGGTGGAGCGACAGCCAGTCATCCTTCACCGGCCTCGGGGAAAGCCGCCCCGGCCGGAGGAATCCCTGTTACGCACGGCGGGCAGTCCCCCCTCCAAACCTCCTCGACCGGGGGGCAGGCGTTCCGGCTCGAAGACGGGGCCGTCGTCATCGCGGCGATCACCAGCTGCACGAACACCTCCAACCCTTCCGTGATGGTCGGGGCCGGCCTCGTCGCGAAGAAGGCGGTGGAACGTGGGCTGCGGACCCGCCCGTGGGTCAAGACCAGTTTCGCGCCCGGCTCGAAGGTCGTGACCCGGTACCTCGACCGCGCGGGCCTGACCCCCTACCTCGAGGGGCTGGGGTTCCACCTGGCGGGGTACGGATGCACCACCTGCATCGGCAACTCCGGGCCGCTTCCGAGGTCGATCGAGCAGGCGATCCAGGAGGGAAACCTTGCCGTCGCTTCCGTCCTGTCGGGGAACAGGAACTTCGAGGGGAGGATCCATCCGCTGTGTCGCGCAAACTACCTCGCCTCTCCGCCGTTGGTCGTCGCGTACGCGCTCGCGGGAACCGTGGACATCGACCTGTCCCGGGACCCCGTGGGACACGACCCGAACGGGGCCCCGGTCCTCCTTAAGGAGATCTGGCCCACGCCGGAAGAGATTCAACGGACGGTCCGCGACAGCGTCGGCTCCGGGATGTTCCGGAAGGAGTACGCGGCGGTGTTCACCGGGGACGCGGCGTGGAAAGATCTTCCGGTGCCGCTGGAGGAATGCTTCGCCTGGAAAG
>JAENIX010000144.1 GCA_016844415.1 Actinomycetota bacterium
ACTGACGGCACCGCCCATCCCACGAACGCCAGCGCCATGAACCCCCCGACGACCGCGTGGTCCCCCGTTATGTTGCCCATGAGACGCAGGGAGAGCGATAGCGGCCGCGCGAGGTGGGAGATGATCTCGATCGGAAGCATGATCGGCGCCAGCCACCAGACCGGCCCCAGGAAGTGCTTGAAGTAGGGGAGCCCGTTCTCCATTACCCCGAATATGTGCGTGGACAGGAATATGACGACGGCCAGGCCGACGGTGATGTTCATCTTCTGGGTCGGCGGGAGCAGGCCGGGGATGAGCCCCATCAGGTTCATGAAGAGTATGAAGACGAAGCAGGTCCCGAGCAGCGGCATGTATTTCTTCGCGTGATGGCCCAGGATGTCCTCCCCGATGTCCACCAGGAACCCCAGGATCAGCTCGAAAAAGTTGCGCAGCGTCAGGCGCGGCTCCGGAATGACCATCTCGTCCGGCTTCTTCCGGCCGACGACGAGGTAGCTTAAGACGGCGAGAAGGGCGGCGACGAAGAGGGCGGCGTATATATAGTAGTACTGCTTCCCGCCGGGCAGGGCCATGAAGAAGGAAAATCCGTGCTCCTCGGAGGCCGCCATCGCCGTCGCCGGCGCGAACAGGATCGCCCCGATCATCACCAGCCATCCGTGCATCGCGAAAGACCTCCTCAACGTGTCTTCATCTCCGCCGCCCGCGTCACCCCTTCAAGGAGGATCCCCAGAAAGAGGCAGGACAGGCCCAGCAGGAACCCCAGCGCGTCGAACCATCCGGACCGTATCACGAGATAGACCACAGCAACCAGTCCCAGGAACTTGATCACGTACTGGGCGATGAACTCTTTCCGTATCGCGTCGCCTCCCGGGAACGCCTTCTCCAGGATCTTGCGGATCAGGAAGAAGTTACCCCAGGCGATCACGGCGCCGCATGCGGCGCCGGGCAGCATCCTGAAACGCCCCGATACCGCGATCCCGGCCAGGATCAAGCCGGCGGAGAAAAGGATCTTCCTCTCCGCGGACCGAAGGGAGGGGGCTGCAGACGGCTCCGGCTCCGTTTCGCCGGGCGGCTTACTCCCCACCGGGCTTCCTCTTCTTCTCTTCGATCTTTTCCAGATCCTTTTCCGACTGTACGGCGGACCGGTAAAGGCTCCGGACGCCCGCCGCGAAACCCAGCGCGATCCAAACGACCGTCAGCCAGGGGCCGGTTCCGAGCCACTTGTCAAGGTAGTACCCTACGCCCAGACCGATGACGACCGAAAGGGCCATTTCCAGGCCCAGGGCGCTGTATCTGCCCAACTCCCGGAAGAGTTCCCTGCGATCCTGCTTGTCGGTCACGGCGGTAAAAACCTATGTTTCCTACCACACATTCGAAGAGGCCGTCAACCCGAAAACCCTATCGCGTGTTTCGCCGCCGCGATGGTCCGGTCCAGGTCCTTGCGGGAGTGCGCGAGCGAGACGAAACCAGCCTCGAACTGCGACGGAGCGATGTACACTCCGCGGGCGAGCATGCGGTGGAAATATTTTGCGTACGCAGCGGTGTCACTGCGCTTCGCGGTCGCGTAATCCACGACCGGCCCCTGCTGGAAGAACGTGGTCCACATCGAACCGACCCGGTTGGTCCACGTGGGAACGCCTGATTTCTCGAATACCCCATGCAGCCCCTCGGCCAGGTAGTCCGCTTTCTCGCCCAGCTTCCGGTAGGTCCCCTTCTTGGCCAGCTCCGTGAGGCATGCGATCCCGGCCGCAACCGCCAGGGGGTTGCCCGACAGCGTGCCCGCCTGGTAGACGGGTCCGACAGGCGACAGTGCATCCATTACGTCCCCCCGTCCTCCGAACGCCCCGACGGGGAGACCTCCGCCGATGATCTTGCCCAGCACCGTAAGGTCCGGATCGATGCCCAACATCTCCTGCGCCCCGCCGAAGGCGACTCGGAATCCAGAAATAACCTCGTCGAAGACGAGGAGCGCCCTTTCCTGCCTCGTCAGCTTTCGCAGGGAGTCCAGGAACCCGGGTGCCGGCGGGATCACCCCCATGTTGCCCGGGACCGGCTCGACGATGATTGCGGCGATCTCACCCCGGTTTTTTTCGAACAACTTCTGAACGGAGACGAAATCGTTGAAGGTCGCGGTCAGGGTATGCCGCGCGAGGTCCGCGGGGACCCCCGGCGAGTCGGGCAGCCCGAAAGTTAGCGCGCCGGACCCCGCCTTGACCAGCATGGAGTCTGCGTGGCCGTGGTAGCACCCCTCGAACTTCACTATCTTGTCCCGTCCGGTGAATCCGCGGGCCAGCCGCACGGCGCTCATCGCAGCCTCTGTCCCCGAGGAGACGAGGCGCACCTTTTCCATCGACGGGAAGGCGTTCCGGATGAGGTGGGCAAGCGTGACCTCCCCCTCCGTCGGCGCTCCGTAGCTCGTCCCTTTCCCCAAAGCGCCCCGGATGGCGGAGACCACCTTCGAATCGGCGTGGCCCAGGATCATCGGACCCCAGGAGGAAACGTAGTCGATGAAGGTGTTTCCGTCGACGTCGGTGACAGTGGCCCCCTTCGCCCTCGCGATGAACAGCGGCGTCCCCCCGACCGACCGGAAGGCGCGGACCGGGGAGTTCACCCCTCCCGGGATGATCTTCATCGCCGCCCGGAACAGTTTTCGCGATTTTTTCGTCGTGAGCCTGCCCACCCGCCTGCCTCCTCGCGCATATCGTAAGTTAGGGCGAATTGTATCCGCGGGCGGGGCGCGGTGTCAAGGAAACCATCCGCCGGAAAAACATACGGTTTTTCGATCGGATACAAAACGGTTTTATAAATTGGCTTGACACCCGTGAGTGGGGCGGTGTAAAAAAAGTATTTCGTGCGCGCGCGGAAATATTCCATGACATTTCCGGCGCGGGAGGGGCTGGAAGGACCATGGGAATGCCGGAACATAACGAAAAAATACTGATCGAGAAGGAGTTTGGCCTCTTGTGGTCGGGGGTGGACTCGCTACTGATCGGGGATAAGGTCTTCACCGCGATGGAACTGAAGCGGGCCTTCGACCTTTGGGCGGCCGACATCGTGGGGATCGACCTCCATTCCCTGACGGATGGGCAGTACGCCTTCCGCTTCTACGACGGGGATGATCGTTGCATCGTGGTGTTTGTCTTCGACGAGAAGCTGGACATCAGCCGGGAGCTGCGCGCCCACATCGCGGAGTGGCTCGAGGAGGATTATTACGGCAGCGGTATGGAGTCCTTTTACGCGGGGAAAATGGTGAAGTTGTTACACCGGAAGGTCCGGGGGAAGGAAAATTCTCCTCCCGGTTAAGGTTTTCCATCTTCCCGGCTCCAGCACGACTAAACGTAAAACCGATTGTTTGACAAGGAGATGCATGTTGCTCACCTGCCGCAAGGCATCCGTTCGCTCGTCTGCCGCACAGCGGAACCCGAATGCCACGATCGCGATGGAGGGGACGGCCTGATGGAATCGTACGTCGACCTGGTCCGGCGCCGCCTCGAGGACCGGCATGGCAACATCCTCGGGAACCTGGATCAGCTGGGCGACGGGCACCTCCGGTTCACCGTTCGGATCTTCGGGGACTGCCTCGACCAGGAGAAGCGCCAAGAGCTGTTCGGCAACTACACCGAGTACTGGACTGAGTCCGAAATACGTGAATTCGTTCGTAGTTTTCTTCCCGCCTACACGGAGTACGCCGTCTCTGAACTGGTCGAGAAAAAGAAGGACGGGGAGCGGTTCGACCCCCCCTGGCTCACCCAGGAGGAGTACCAGGAAATGGCGGTTCGGGAGAAGTGGCCCAAGATCGCAGCCCACTTGGAGCACGTGACCCCCCTCCAGCTGCGCCGGGAGATTTCGAAGGCGGGGCTGCTCTTCCGCCCCTACATGCTCTCGGACCCCGGCTTCAACGAGGGTGCGCTC
>JAENIX010000010.1 GCA_016844415.1 Actinomycetota bacterium
TCGCCCGGGAATGAAGGGACCGCTCCCAGTCGGCGACGATCCCCGGCGTGACCTCCCTGTGGCAGGAAATGCACTCCTGGGTCTTCTCGCTCAGCGGAGCGGAAGCGCCCGGCGCGGCGGCTGACAGAAAGAGCATGGGGATAACCAAGGGAAGTATCTTTTTCATCGAAGCACCTCACAACTATGTCGCTAAAATGAATATTATTGCAAATGTGTGCCGGGACAAAGGCCGAAGATGGCAGGACCCGTTGCCTTATTATTCTTCTATCCGGAAACTCGGTTCCTGGTGTAACCTCTTTTGCAAATACGAGAAATCAACCACGGAAGCCACCTAATGGTTTTCATCGTCCTGCTGGCCTTCCTTATTCCGTTCAACTTCGCCCATGCCGGGCTCGACAATTCCCACCACGACATCCGCTACCATCTTCCGGGGAAGGACGCCTGCCTGGTCTGCCACGACCGGAAGGAAACCAATTCGTACAAAAAGATGGAGGACGAACTCGGAAGAGTGGGGGGAAAGTGCGTTTTCATGTGCCACTCGGGGAAAGGCATCCTCCCGGAAACCGGCACCCTGGTGCCGACGCCGGGTCCGAGCGTCAACACGACGGATTACACGGCGAGCCAGAACCCGGACTACACTGCGGTGTTTTTCACGAAGTCCCACGGCAGCGATCCGGCCAACCTCAAGGGCGCGGACGGGCAGCCGGTGCCGTGGCCTCCGCCCGGGGTGACGTGGCACGGGATGTCGGCCGGGAAGAAGATCGAGTGCACCTCCTGCCACTCGGTCCACGACAACGCCTACCCTCCCTTCCTCCTGGCCCCTCTCGCCGCGAGCGAGACGAATCTGGACGGCCTCTGCAACCGGTGCCACAGGGATCGCGCGACCAACACCCTCCTGGGGCCCCCTGACGGGGGGCATCCCGTCGACTTCGCAGTCGACAACGTCGCCGCATCCACACGGTCAAAATACGGACGGCATCCCCGGCGGATCCTGATCCAGAAGTACGGCAGGTCCGACGGAGGCGGGACCACCAACGTGTTCGACGTCCCCAACCCTTCCGCGGCCGCACTGAAGGAAATCGACACATCATGGAACATGGGAGGACATCTCACTTCCGGGCCGACCGAGGCGATGACCGCCTGGACAGGGAACCGGAGCACTCAGCGAATGGGCTGCTACACCTGCCATTCGGCGCATCGCAATACCGTCAACGGGGAAACAAACCTTGTCGTGGTTAGAACCACGGATATCGACAACAGCTGGAATCCTCTCTGCACCGGCTGCCACGGGGCGGCGACCTCTCTGGCCGGGGACCAGGCCGAATGGGATGTCGGAATGACCGGATACGGGCATCCCGTCGGGAAAAACACCTCGGTGGACGCGGCCGGGTTCTACACCGCCACCCAGGGTGGGTTCAAATTCCGCATCGGGCAGGTCACCCACATCAAGCCGCAGGGCGGCAACCGGTTCGGCAACCGGGGAGAACTCCTTTGCACAACATGCCATAAAGTGCACTTCGGCCAGCCCGGCAGCATGGCGATAGCAAACCTGGGGCAGGGAGCAAAATCCGTCTGCAAGTCGTGCCACAACGGGGCCGGTCACCCCCCTCCCCCCGACGGCGTCGAACCGGTGAATTCACACCACGTGACCGCCACCAGGGAAAGGGCGGCGGAGGTCCAGAAGCAGGGCTTCGTGAATCCGCAATGGGCGAACATCGATACGGGGCTGGGAGACATCGCATCCGGGCTGGATTGCGCCGACTGCCACATCTTCAACGGCACGGCCCATAACTGGTATTAACGGATGATCTCTTGAACCGGAAACCCGGAAAACGTTTCGCCGCCGTACTGGCCGCTCTCGCGCTGTCATCGCTCGCCGCCGCTTCCTTAGGATCCGCCGCCATAGACAATCTTTCCCCTCCCGGTTTCCCGTCCGGCGCGATTCTTTTCCGCATCAACGGGAGCCCCGTGGAGGAAAGGGAGTTCCGGCGGTTCCTCGAGATCGCATTCCGGGAGGAACCGGACCCTTCGGCTTCGCGGCTGCCGGTCCTGGCGGACTCCTTCATCAACAATCGGCTCCTGGCCGCCGGCGCGCGCGCGGAAGGCGTCGACAAGCTTCCCGCGGTGCGCTCCCGGATCGAAACCCGGCTGAATCGCCTTTGGCCCGGCGTCCTTTGGGAGGAAGTGGTAAAGCCGTCACTGCGGATCGAGGAAAAAGACCTCGCGGAAATGGTCCCGGCGATGGAGGACGCCGTTTCACTGCAGCAACTCACGGTGGAGGCCCGGGAGCGGGCCGAAGAGCTGCGAAGTCTTGCGTTGGCCGGCGGGGATTTCGGGGAGATCATCATGGCGGAATCGGTCGGCCTGACCTCCCACAAAGGCGGAATGTTGGGGTTTGTGACGAAACGTTCCAGCCTCTACGACCCGGAATTGCTCGACCTGCTGTTCCGGATGCGGCCCGGCGACTATTCCGCGGTTTCCAGGACGGCCACCGGATACGCGGTCATACGGGTCCTGGAGAAGAAGCCTGCCGCACGCATGCGGCAGGAATGGCTCGATGTAAACCGGAAGCGTCTGGTCCGGATCCGCGAGCAGGACGCATGGAGAGCGTGGAAAGAGAAACTGGCCCGGTCGTGCGAGAGCGCCGTGAACCAGGAGGCCGTCGACGCCTACCTGAAGGCGCGGGAGAAGAACGGCCCCCTTGGGCCAGCTCTTGCGATGACGGCGGTCACGGTGGACGGGGTCCCTTTTACCCTCCGGGATCTCATCGACCCATCCGGGTTGGGAGCCCTCCATTCGGATGATACAGTGCAAACCATCATCCGCAGGAGGGTGGAGGAGTTCGCCCTTGCGAGGGAAGCCGGGCGGCGGGGACTCCGGGAGAAACATCCCGAAATCCTGCTCACGGAGAGGCTTCTCGGGGAATACCTGCTTGCCCGCGAATACCTTGAGTTCCGGAGCCGGGACCTGACCGTTACGGAAGATGAACGCCGGGAGTATTACGAGGCGAACAGGAAGAAATTCGTCGCACCCAGGGCATTCCGTTTATCCCTGATCGAAACCCGGTCGCCCGCCCGGCTGCGAACGATCCGCGACCTGCTCGACAAGGGGACACCCTTCGAGGAAGTTGCGGACCGCTGGTCGGACAACCGCGATGCAATAGAGGGAGCCTCCGGTTTCGTGGAGGAGGGCCGTATCCCTCCGGAACTGGCTCCCGCGACGAGGCTGGCCATCGGAGAGCACCTCCGGACCCCCTTGCGCATCAAGCCGGCGGAAGGCGGGAAAGAGGTGTGGATCGTCCCCAGGCTGATCGCCGTCCGCGAGGAACGGCAGCTCCCCTTCGAGGAAACCGACCGGGCCTCCCTTGCAAAAAGCGTCATGGCGCAAAAAAGAGAGCGTCTGATACGTGGCGTCCTCGCGGACCTCCGCCGCGAGAACCGGATCGAGTTATCGCGGGAATTCGCGGAATTCGCGAAGCGGGGGATAAATGCGAAGCCCGCGAAGGGAGACAATCGGTGAGGACCCTCATTCGGAAAGTCGGGTGGATGGCGGGCGTGTGCATGGTGTTGTCCGTACTGCCCTCTGGGGCCTTCGCCGATGTCCCGGAGTGGCTGCCAGGTTTCCCGCTTCGCGCGGGCACGATCGTCGTTCTCCGCTGGTCTCCCATCCCGGGATCGTTCGCCTACAGGGCATACAGGAGACTGGGGGGGGGCGAGTTCCGCCTGGTCTATACCGGTCCGCAAACGATATTCAACGACGTTGACGTCTCCCCTTCCGAAACGGTCTCCTACAAGGTCACCGCAACGGTCGAGGGGATGGAAACCGCTCCGTCGGCGATCGTCACCATGAAAGGGGTGGAGCCGCTCAAGCCGCCGGCCTTCTACGGCGCCACATATCCCGCCGGCGCGATCACGATCCGGTGGTCCACACCGCCGGGAACGGTATTCTTCAACCTGTACCGCTCCGATGAAAAAACCGGATCCTACACTCTCCTCGACTCGACGCACCAGGACATCTACACGGACCGGAACATCAAAAAGGGGAAAACCTACTACTACAAGATCGCCGCCATCGACGGCAACAACCTGGAATCGGCGGCATCGGCCCCGCTGGAGGCGCGGCTCCCTCCGGAAGTGGCCGCGACGGTGAAGGAGAAACCGGTTCTCCGGAAGGTCGTGCCCAAGGGGGAGTTCTACGGAGAGGAGTTTTATCCGCTGGTCCAGCCGAGCGAGATCGGGTTCACTCCCAAGGGCGAACTTTACGCGATGGACCGGAATTCCATACAGTTCTTCGACCTGGACGGAACGTACCTTCGAAGGGTTAACTTCGACAGGAAATGGCCGCCCCCCAGCGGACTGGTGCTGGACCGGGACGGTAAGTTCCTTGTCTCGTTCTACACCGACAACACCGTCAGGAAGATCGACGACGAAGGGAAAACAGTCGCGGAAGTGAAATATCCTCCCACAAAGACGGGCATCCCCAACAACCCGAACAACGCCGCCGTCTGCATGGAGGGATACTGCTGGATCGCGGACGGATCGCGCTACCAGGTGATCAAGGTGGACCGGTACCGTGAAAAGTTCGAAACCATCGGCCGGTTGCGCGGCACCTACGAGCGGAAGGGAAAAGAGGAAACGGATCTCCCCGCGATCACCAGGATCCAGTTCAATCCGGTCGATAAAAAATTATACGTTTCGCTGGGGCTCACCGCCGAAATCAAGGTGATCGACCCGAAAACAAGCAAGGTGATAAAGACGTTCGGCGGGTTGGGGTTGGAAAACAGCAAGTTCCAGGGGATCGGCGGGCTGGCCTTCCGGCGGAACGGGAACATTCTCGTGCTCGATCACCTGATGCAGGTGATCAAGGAGTTCGACCGGAACTACAATTACGTGGCCACCTATGCGGACATCGAGGAAAAGGACATCGTAAGGCTATCGAGCAACCTGCTCACGACTTTCGCATTCCGGGAGGAGACCAAGCGGTTCTACATCAGCAGCGCGATGGGAAACCGCATCTACAAGTTCGACATCGCGGAATAGGCGTTTTCCCCTCAGCGGTACTTCTTGCGGCGGAAAATGTCCGTCTTGATGGATATAACCCGGTCCAGGAACAGGATGCCGTCCAGGTGATCCATCTCGTGCTGGATCGCAACCGCCTCGAAGCCGATGGATTCGAGGATGACCTGTTTCCCCGTCCGGTCCAACGCATCCACCAGGACCCACTGGGCGCGCTCTATGTTGGCGGTGTAGTCCGGTATGCTCATGCACCCTTCGCGTACGATCTGCCGCCCCCCCCTCGCGAGTATCTCGGGGTTGATAAGTACGAGAAAACCGTGATTATGCTCCTGGCTGCCGCGGCGGTGGGCCGATACGTCCACGACGATAATTCGCTTCGGGAACCCCACCTGGGGGGCGGAGATCCCAACGCCCCCAGCGGAAGCATGCATTGTATCCTGGAGATCGGCGATCAACGCCGCCACTTCAGGCGTAAATTCCGACACGGGGGCGGATTTTTCCTTCAGACGCGTATCGGGAAATATCAGTATAGGAAGAACGGACATGGCGCTAGTGCACCGTCTCGCAAATACCTTGGCATTCGAGCGCCGCTGCATCCGCGCTGGCTTCGTTGCGCTTCTTCACCATACTCAACGGTATGCCTCAGTCGCACGCCTTGCCGGCGCGGCGCATCGACACTCTCGGTGCGTCAAGCTATTTGCGAGGCGGTGCACTGGCGGGTCAGAGCTCCACGGATTCGATCGGCCGCACCGTGATGGAAACCGAGAGATCTTTCCTGATTCTTTCGAACTCCCTCTCAAGTTCCTTCATGTCGGCACCTTCGGGTATATCCACTTCGAGCACCATGACGTAGACCGGCCTCTCTTTCGTTCCCACTACCTGGGTGTTCAGGTCGGTTATGTTGACCTTGCGCCTTGCCAGTTCGCGGGAGACGGTGTAGACGATCCCCGGCCGGTCGGCCCCGTACACCGAGATGATGTGAGGCGCGCCCTTGAAAGACTTTTCATGGACGACCTCCTCATCCTTTAGGGCGTGCAGGGTGACCATGAGTCCCATTTTCGTGCGAACCTCCTCGAACGCGGGATTAAGCGCGGCGACCGGATCGGCTGCCTGATGGAATACCACCAGGATCATCGCGAACTGCCCCGAAAGGATCGTGCAGGTCGAGTCCTCGATGTTGCACCCCTGTTCGAAGAGGATCCGGCTCACTTCCGCGACGATCCCCGGCCTGTCCTTCCCGACGACGCTCACCGAGAAATGTCCCATTCCGGAACCCTCCTTTCCCCCCAGCGACTGTCGGATGATGATACCACGGGGGGGAGGCGGGAAAATATCCCGGAAGTCCTTGAAACATCGACCTGGGTCAAGGAATCCTAATGCCTGTCCGACGGATACTTCCCCCGAATGCCAAAGAAGGGCGGGAACGGGCCCGCCCGGTGCTGTTGGACCGAAATGGTATACTGCATGCGATTCATTAATTCCTTACAGGGACAGGATCCATCCCCCCAACGGAAGGAGGAAAGCGGGATGAAAAGGACCGTACTGGTGATGATCGCCCTGCTGGCCGGCGCCGGAGCATACCTCATCTCCGGCACAGCATTGGCGGACAGGGACTCGCAGGGGAAAACAGCGACGGCAAAGTCGGAATCCTCCGTCAAGGAAGAGAAGTGCTTCGAGTGCCACGACGAGATCAAGGAATTGAAGACGGGGGGCAAGCACGCGAAGATCGGCTGCGGTTCCTGCCACTCCGGCACCGCGGAGCACCTGGCGGACAGCGACAGGAAGCCCTCTACCCGGTTCGACCTGGAGGCGTGCGGCGGGTGCCACAAGGACCAGTACGAAAGTTTCGGCACGCTGAACTACAAGAAGCCGGCGCGGGTGGAGAAGTCGCTCCTCACCGAACGATCGCCCAACCCCTTCTGGGACAAGCTCATGATGGGGCACGGGTTTACGAAGGAGCACGCGGCTCCCCGGAGCCACAAGTTCATGCTGGTGGACCATCTGATCGTGGACCGCGCCTACGGCGGCCGCTTCCAATCGAAGACAGGCTGGTCGTACGTCGCCGTCCCGGGCGTAACAAAGGCATGGGACGTTCTCGATGACCGCTACCCCGAATCGAAGGAGCATAAGGCCTTCCTTCCGGAGAGCGCGGCGGCGGCAAACCCCACATGCCTTCAATGCAAGACGCAGGACCAGATCCTGAAATGGAAGTACATGGGGGACAAGGACCCGAAGGCGAAATGGGACCGCACCTCCAACGTCGTGGAGTTCGTCAAGGACCTCTCCAATTCGATGAACTGTTTCATGTGCCACGATCCGCATGCGGCCAAGCCCCGGATCGTGCGGGATGGGCTGATCCAGGCGCTTACCCGCCCGGAGAAGGATACGCTCTGGCACAAGGATCCGAAGGCGACGAAGATCGACGTCAAGGAGTTCCGCGGAGGGTTCCGGAAGATCGCGCTGCTCGAGAAATACGATTCGAAGCTGCAGTGCGGGCAGTGCCACGTGGAGTACAACTGCAACCCGGGTTACGATCCTAAGACCGGGGAGTATTCGATCAAGGCCAACGACCAGAGGACGAACCACTTTCCCTTCAAGGACGTTTTCCAGATCTACGATCACTACAATGCGCTGGGGTTCCGCGATTTCAAGCACGGACTGACCGGCGGGCTCCTGTGGAAGGCACAGCATCCGGAGGCGGAGACGTTCTGGAACTCGCGGCACGACCGGGTGGGAGCGGGCTGCAGCAGCTGCCACATGCCGAAGGTGAAGAACGCGCAGGGGAAGGTCTACACCTCTCACTGGCAGACCAGCCCGAGAAACTATCTTCCGGAGACATGCCTCTCCGCCAACTGCCATCCCAAGCTCACGCCGGAGCAGGCGATCTACGAGATCGACTCGGTCAAGAGCTTCATCAAGGGGAAGATGCGCAAATCCGAGTTCTGGCTATCGATGCTGATAGACAAAATCGTGGAGGGGAAGAAGGCCGGGCTGGATGCGGAGACAATAAAGCAGGCGCAGGAGCAGCACCAGAAGGCGCACGTCCTCTGGGAGTGGTGGACTGCGGAGAACTCCGACGGGTTCCACAATCCCGAGGCGGCGCGTCAGTCGCTAACGATATCGGTCGAGGAGTCGAAGAAGGGGATCAAGATCATCGCGGACGCGATGGAAAAGAAAACCGCGGCGAAATAACCGCGACGACCCGGGGCGGGGGGGTAATCCCCTCCGCCTCATTGCTTCATACGCCGCTCCGGGAACCGCTTGAGCCTCGGCGATCGCGCCATCGGCCCCTGCGGCCGCCTCGCCCGCCTTACGGGCTCCGCAAGATCGCCCTTTTCCTCCCTATTCGGTCGGCGGCGGGCTCGGAGTTCGAATCATATTATTCCATTCAAAGATTCGAACTCCCCGCTGCGCCCTGCGTCCGCACCGCGGTCTTCGTAAAATGGAGCGCTCATCCTTCCAGCGCTGAAAATAGGGCCTCCGCGTCGAGTATGCGGATCTGCTTCCCCTTGACGCGGATCTTCCCCTCTTCCTGCAATTTCTTCAACGTCCGGGAAAACGTCTCCGGAACCGTCCCCAGGCGGGATGCAAGCACGTTTTTAGTCACATCGAGCTCGTACACGGCGCCGTTCCGGACCGGGATACCGCGGCTTTTCATCTCCTCGGATACGAACCGGACCAGCCGGGTCTCAACGTCGCGCAGGGAGATGCTGTCCACCAGGTCGGTCATCCGCTTTAGCCACCGGGAAAGGGAGGCCATCATCCTGAGCGCGATCCGCGGGTTCCTCTCGAGCAGGTCGGTGAACGGTTTCTTCGGGAGATAGACCAGCTCGCAGTCGTCCAGCGCCTCCGCGTGGGCGGGGTAGACGCCTCCTTCGAAAATCGTGGCTTCGGCGAAGGACTGCCCCGGCCCGATGAGGTGAAGGACCTGTTCCTTCCCCTCCTCGGACAGCTTGAACACCTTTATCCTCCCCGCAGCCACCACGAAGAACCCGTCGGCGCGGTCGCCCTCCCGGAAAATGGACTCCTTCCTCGAATGCCGTCTCAGGGAAGCGATCCCCTCCACCCGGCGAAGGTCGTCGGGCGGAAGGTTCGCGAACAGCGGGGCTTTCCGCAGGGCATCGGCGGTGGAAGACGGCATGGTACCATTCTCCCGGAATTGCACGGCAGGTCAAGAAAGGAAACCGCGGGTACTGAAGAAAGCTGGCGGGTCAGGGACCGGTGGAAATAGCGCCGGGTATCCTATACCTGGATAAGATCTCCAGCATCGGAGAGTCGAAACGGCATCCCTGCTCCATCGCACGGTCGCAGTGCTCGGCCGCTTCCCGGTAGGCGCCCTGAGCGAAATACGCCCTTGCCAATCCCGAGCGCGCAATGGCGTTCCGCGGGTTTATCTCGAGCGCTTTCCGGAATTCTCTTATGCCGTCCTCCACCCTGCCGCAGCCGCATAGAGCGGAGGCGAGGTTACCGCGGGCCGATTCCATGTCCGGGTAAAGGGCCAACGCGCGTCGATACTGGTCGATGGCTTCCTCGTTCCTGCCCATCTTCTGATACGAGACGCCGGCGTTGAAATACGCGTCCGGAAGCTTCGGTGAAAAGAGGGCCGCCTCACGATAGACGTGGAGGGCTTCCTCCTCCATTCCCTTCCTGGAATAGGCCGCCCCGAGGGTTTTAAGATACACCCCGATGATCTCCCGTCTTCCCAGCGTTCGAAGATAGGGGCTGTTCTCTTTCAAGTTGTATTTCTTTGCGTACCATTCGTCCTTTTGCTCAGTTCCCTCCATCCCCGTTTCCACGTTGATCCGCGCGCCGTTCCCCTCGTACCGGATGAAGCTGTGCGACGGCACGTACACGCTTCCAAGCGGGATTTCCAGCCGCTCGGCAACCGCAAGATAGACGACGGTCATGCCGAGGCAGTTCCCGCGCTTCCGCGCGAGCACCCGGTCGAGAAGGTAGTATTCCGGATTTCCAGTCGAGGGATCGTAAATGAATTTCTCCTCTTCGAAAAGAACCCTTGTGATCGCGGAAATCACCCCGGCCGGATCGTCATCGCCAGCGGCGGATGTGCGCACGCGGCGTGCGATCCGGTTGATCTCGCTTTCCACGAGACGTCCGTCCGCCTCGCGGCAGAACAGGTCCCGGCTCGCACGCGCATTGATCAGGAACAAGGTTCCCGACAGGGAGACCTCCCGGTCGGGGAGAAGGACGACGCTCTTGAGCGTTTCATCCGCAAGACGAGTGTCTTGACGGGGTTCCTTGCCGCACAGGTTCGACCCGGAAGCCGGCCATGCCGGTGCCGTAAGAACCGACGCGGCAAGAAGAAGGATCAAAAGGGATCGAAGGTTAATGCGTTTCATCGATCATCCTTTCGTCTAATCCCGCGTCACGGGGTGCTCTATATATAGACTAATACATCCATGACCGCCCTGACAAGGCTAAAGAGAATAATTCCTAACAGTTACCATTGTGTTCCTTTAATCCCAGGACGGTGCTGAGTTCTCCTGTTGATTTATCCACCCCTGCTGAATAACCAGTTTCCTTTTCTGCCCAAGAAAATCCTCACTCGGCATGTAAAACAGGGACGGTCCTGAGCTCTATTTGGATTTATCCACACTGGGTGGATAACCAGATTAATGTTCGGCCCAAGAGAGTCCTCACACAGGACCGTCCTTAAAAAAACCGGCGCACGGACCATCGGGTCAGTGCGCCGGCTTTTCACGCCTCCTGGATGTGGACGAGTTGTTTACTCTCCTCCTCCTCCTGCGTCGATCTCTTCGCGGAATGTGATCCCGCCGTATTCATGAACCGTGAATCCTTCGGAGTCCCCGGACGGCTGCGCCTCGGAAAGGTTTTCGCTCATCGGAAGACTCCCCGCCTCGACCGGACCCTCGTACTGCCAGGACCCCGGCGCGTAAAAGTCATTGCCCGTTTGATTGCTTTGCAGGCTCTCGACCGGCCTCTCGGACCGATCCATATCCGCCAGTGCAACTCCTGCCAGCGTGAAAACGAAAAATCCCGCAAACATCAACGAAAGAATGGAATATCGTTTCATGTCTCACCTCCATGCGTTCCGGTGCGTTCATCGCGAGTGACGCTCTTACACCATGAGATGGGTGGAGGGAGATCGATGGTTTCTTCCCCGGAGAAAATAATCCGGCGCGAGATCAAGTACGGTATGGGGGGGATTCCGCCCCCCCGTCCATTATTTCAATTCGTACGAGAAAGTCGCGGACCCTTTCTTCCCGCCGGACTCGATGGCCACCTTGAACGTGTACTTGCCCGGCTTGGGCAGGTTGACGTCGACCCCGAAATGCCCCGCCATCGCAGCGATGGCCGTTTTCTCCGACTTCTTGTCCGGCCCCGTGACCGTCACGCTGCCCTTCCCTTCGGTGACAAGTTTTTTCGTGCCGGTATCGGTCAATTCGATCTCGAAGTGGTGGGATTTCATCATCCCCTCCATCTTCATCCCGGAAGCCTTCGCCTTCTCCATCTGCGCCTTCATGTCGATCAGCCGGGCCTCGCCCAGCCAGGGCCCGACCTTCCCGCTGAAGATCTTGTCGCCCATCTTCGCATGCTCTTCCATCTTCATCCCGGACATAGCGCCGTGACCAGTGTCCCCGTGCTTCATCCCCGGCATCGATTCGTGGCCCTTCTCCGCGGCGGACGTAAACGCCGGCAGAGCCATGAGCATCAACGCCGTAACGCAGGCCGCCATCCGAACCGCTTCGCTGATCCTTCGCATGTTCCTTAGCCTCCCTTTTGTTTCTTGCAGCGCTTCACCGCCGCAGTTGTTGCCGGCTGCCCGAAAAAGAGCGCGCCGTCATGGACCGTTACGATTCCGCCGGCGTCGCCGCCGGTTCGAGCTCCCGTGCCTTCCAGAGCTTGTAGATCGCCGGGTACACGAGGAGCTCCAGTA
>JAENIX010000145.1:0-2716 GCA_016844415.1 Actinomycetota bacterium
AAACAGGGGAACGATCGACCCGGAAAAAATCGACGAGTACATCGCAAGGGACGGATACTCCGCACTGGAAAAGACTCTCACTGAGTTAAAACCGGAAGACGTCATCGAGGAGATCAGGAAATCGGGCTTGAGGGGAAGAGGAGGCGGCGGATTCCCTACCGGCAAAAAGTGGGAGATCTGCAGGGCTGAGGCGAAGACCCCGAAATTCATCATCGCGAATTGCGACGAGGGTGACCCGGGCGCATACATGGACCGGAGCGTCCTTGAGTCCGATCCCCATTCGGTGATCGAAGGAATGACGATCGCCGCCTACGCCGTCGGCGCATCCCGCGGGTATTTCTACATCCGGACCGAATATCCGCTGGCGATAAGGAATGCCCGAACAGCACTGCGCCAAGCCAGGGAATATGGGCTGATCGGGGAGAACATCCTCGGAAGCGGCTTCGGTTTCGACATGGAAATCCGGGAGGGGTCGGGCGCCTTCGTCTGCGGCGAGGAGACGTCACTGATCCACTCGATCGAGGGGAGGAGCCCCGAACCGAGACAGCGCCCACCTTTCCCCGCCCAGGCCGGCATATGGGGATGCCCCACGGTCATCAACAACGTGGAAACCCTGGCGACGGTAGCCCCCATAATGTTGCGCGGAGCGAAATGGTTTTCCGGGATCGGGACGGATACGAGCAAGGGGACGAAGATCTTTTCCCTCGTCGGGAAGATCAACGACTCGGGTCTCATCGAGGTCCCCATGGGGATCCCCCTTCGGGAGATCGTCTACGACATCGGGGGGGGTATTCCGCGTCACAAGAAATTGAAGGCCATCCAGACTGGAGGGCCCTCCGGAGGATGCATCCCGGCCCACCTCTTGGATCTGCCCGTCGATTATGAAAGCCTGAAGGAGTCGGGGTCCATGATGGGCTCCGGCGGCATGATCGTGATGGACGAAAACACCTGCATGGTGGACATCGCGAAGTATTTCATCCAGTTCACGAACGACGAGTCCTGCGGGAAATGCACCACCTGCCGGGACGGAAGCGATGCGCTGCTGGAAGTCCTGACTCGGATCACGGAAGGGGAAGGCCGGGAAGGAGACGTCGAACTCCTCGAGGAGTTGAGCCTGGCGATCAAGGACGCATCGATGTGCGGCCTCGGATCGTCCCTCCCGAATCCGGTTCTTTCCACCCTCCGGTACTTCAGGAATGAATACGAGGCGCACATCAAGCACAAGAAGTGTCCCGCGATCGTCTGCAGGGGGATCATTTCCTCGCCTTGCCAATACCTCTGTCCGCTGAAAACGGATGTCCCGGCGTACGTGACGCTGATCGCGAAGGGGGAATTCGAGGAAGCGCTGGAAGTCATCCGCAAGACGAACCCCCTTTCGGTGATCTGCGGAAGGGTCTGCATGGCCCACTGCGAAAAAGATTGCCGTACCAGGGAAACGGGGGAGCCCCTGGCCGTAAAAAACCTGAAGCAATTCCTGGTGAACTGGGAAATCCGCTCCAGCAAGGAGCCCCGGATCGTCGCTCCAGCCAAAAGGTTCTTCGAGGAAAAGGTGGCGATCATCGGGTCGGGGCCGGCCGGACTTACCGCCGGTTACTATCTCGCCGGCAAAGGGTACGGGGTGACGATATACGAAAAACTGCCCGTCGCGGGGGGGATGCTGGCGGTCGGCATCCCGGATTACCGGCTGCCGAAGAACCTGTTGCAGATGGAGATCGACATCATCACGCAGGCCGGGGTGGCCATCCGGACCGGTTCGCACGTCGAGGACATCGAATCCCTCTTCAAGGAGGGATACAAGGCGGTGCTCATCGCCGTGGGCGCGCACAGGAACCGCCGGCTCGAGATCCCTGGCGAGGATGCGGAGGGAGTCATCGACCCCATAACCTATCTGCGTCAGACCAACCTGCGGGAGAAGGTCTCCTCCCTCGGGGACAGGGTCGGGATCGTCGGGGGAGGGAACACCGCGGTGGATGTCGCGCGCACCGCGATCCGCAAGGGGTCCGGGGAAGTCACCATCCTCTATCGACGGACCCGCGCGGAGATGCCTGCCATCGAGGAGGAGATCGAAGCCGCGGAGGAAGAAGGCGTAAAGATCGAATTCCTCGTCGCGCCGACGGAGGTGATTTCCGAAAACGGCCGGATGAAGGCGGTCCGCCTCATCCGGATGCAGCTGGGCGACCCGGACGCCTCCGGAAGAAGACGTCCCGTCCCCATCAAGGGGTCCGAGTTCCTTATGGAGCTCGACTCGCTTCTTCCGGCGATCTCGCAGGATCCCGACCTTTCCTTCCTTCCCGAAGGAAACGGGGTCAAGGTTACCGGATGGAACACGGTCTCCGTGAATGAAGAAACGTACATGACGACAAGGGAAGGAATCTTCGCCTGCGGCGACGCCGTCACGGGCCCCGCCGACGTCACGACGGCGATGGCCGCCGCGGAGGTTGCCGCCGAATCCATCCATGCGTACCTGAGAGGGGAAGTTTTCCACAGGGAATACCGCCCGGTTATCCCTTCGGTGGTCGTGGAGCCTCTCCGGCTGGAGGAGGAGATGGCGGCGGTTTCGCGGCCGAAGATGCCGAAGCTGCACCCCGATGTGAGGAAAAGAAGTTTCGACGAAGTGGAACTCGGATATTCGGAAGAGATGGCGATGGAAGAGGCGAAGCGGTGCCTCCGGTGCGATTGGGAGATGCAGAAGCTGAGACGGCAGAGGGAAGCGGAA